>DHFP01000011.1 GCA_002402315.1 Clostridiales bacterium UBA4821 | reverse complement strand
TCAGCGAAACAATGGGACTGAAGGTTGACTGGAACGATGCGGCTCAAACCGTCATACTTTCTACGCCCGGCTATAAGGCAGTGGCAGTTGCTTCCACTGGAACTACCGGTTCAGGGTTTACGACAGTTGTATCGGCGGCGCCTGTGGTTATGCCTGGGATTTCAAACGAGTATAGAGAGTTGAACAGAATCTTCGGTACCAATATAGTTTTGATAAACAGTTCCCAGTTGTATTACTATGAAAACGGGATTAAGCAAGAGGGGTATGACCCCGGCCTTTTCAGTATTTTTGAAGCCGAGTACGGCTTGACTTTGCGTATTAATCTGGAAAGGTTTGATGAAAAGAATGCTGGCATTTATAAAAGTATGCTTAAAGTTTATTTTCCTGCCAGCTATGAAGCAGTTTACGGTGAAATTTTACAATCCATTAAAACTGGGAGTACTGTAGATAGAAAAACTTATGATAATAGGGATTTCAGCTGCATACGCAACAAATATGAAGTTACAGTAAATATCGGAAAATAACAGATGTGCTATGATATGCATGTTCTAATAGTTTGATTTTTGATAAATCAGGGAGAATTATTCCTCTGGTTTATTTTTTTATACATTTTAAATACATTTTAAAAACCCTTCAAAAAAAATTCCTTGATATTGGGAAAAAGCATACAATTGTAGTATAATTATTATAGTAAGATATGAAATATTATCTTTTTTTACCCGGTTTCATCTTCGATTTTATAATGAATACTTTTTAACATTACAAAGGGGGACAAGTCTGAAACAATAGTCGCAACTGGCAGAAACTAAAAAAGGTAACCCAAACAAAACCACCGACTTGGCGATCTTTGAAAAATTAATAGTTAGAATTTTAGGCGATATCAATCCTTAATTACTGAGAACCCTTGGCGCTTAACAAGAAAAATAGCTTGTTCCACTGTGATTTCTCTTGAAGCTGGAATAGCATCGGTTTTTTTATAAAGCTGTGCATTATAAGGTTTCCTTTTCTTAAGGATGTGATATATAGCAGTAAGAAGCATTCGTGCAATTGCTATTACAGCACGTTTGTGACCACGTCGCTTTTTGATAGACAAATAGCGATTACGAATTTCTGGGTGTTTATCACTTTTAACAACAGCGTTAGCACACTGTACCAAAAGTGGCTTAATATAAACACCAGCACGAGAAATGCGAACAGAATGTTTTTTGCCAGCACTCTCGTTGTTTTGAGGGGTTAATCCAGCCCAAGAGCATAAGTGTTTGGCTGTAGGAAACACAGACATATCAGCACCTATTTCTGAAATAATAGCAATAGAAGAAAAAGGATTTTTGATACCTGGTACAGTTGACACTAAACTACGCTCTTCGGTAAATTGCTCTGAAACCGAAAGGATCAAGGCTTCAAGATCAAGCCTACACTTTTCAAGTTCGTCATGATGCTGAAGAATAATATTCATTTTTTGCAATTGTTCGGGGGTGAAGGTCCCATCGATAGCAAGACGAATATCATCAACCTTATCAAGCATAGACGAGTGAAGAAGAGGAATAAAATCGAAATCCTTATCATTAGGATTTTCAAGTAAGTGGTCAATAATTGCCATTGAACTCTTACCGAAAGTATCAGATACCACATTGGAGAGTTGGATATTAGATACAGTGAGACAATTTTGAAGCCTGTTCTTTTCGCTTGATTTAAAGTTTGTGAGTTTGAAGCGGTAACGCATCAAATCCCGCAATTGACGAATAGAAAGCGGAGGCATAAAGCTTCCTGCAACAAGGTCATGCTTAAATAGAACAGCAATCCATTTAGCATCCTTTTTGTCAGTTTTCTTGCCACGAATAGCTTTGACATACTTTGGGTGAGCAAGAGTAATTTTGCAGGTTACTTCTAACACATTAAACACAGGTATCCAGTACTTGCCAGTAGATTCCATGCAAACCTCAGTGCAGGAATTGGAGCAAAGCCACTCCGACAGCTTTCTCAAACCATTTGTAAAGGTTGAGAAGCGACTAGACTTGTAAGTTGTAATATCTTTGTCGTTAGTAGAGGCAATACAAGCAACAATAAACTTTTTGTGGACATCAATTCCACAGCAGATGGGGTAGACGATTTTTAACATAGATATCCCTTCCTAAATAGATTATAGGGATTACAGACATTAACTGATTGTTCAGCAATAAACGAGTATTGTTTATACAAAGATAAGTCTTCGTGCTCGGTGGCACACTTATTTGTGCTTGAAAGAACAACCTACACATATAATAATGCGGTCAACTCCAAAAAGAGCAGCACACTCACCCCCACGTGATTTGTAGTTGCCTGCAATCTCTATAATATAGTTGTAAACTCAAATAAGCTTAAAGGCAACGGTTTCATTCCGTTTTGTGCCTTGAGCGAAGCGAAAGGAATGATTATAATGATGAAAATTACCAATCCAAAAAGTTTTATAAAGTGTTTTATACTCTTGATGATTGCAGTATCTGTTTTTCTATTTGATCTTACCTCAATAACGGCATTGGCAAGCCAGCCGTCAGACATCAAAAACCATTGGGCTTCAGCAGATATTTCAAACGCAGCATCTGAAGGATGGGCATACATGGAAGGTCAGAAGTTCAACCCAAATAAGGCTGCTACAAGAGAAGAGGTGGTCTGGATGCTGGTCGGCGCTTCCAAAACCATACAATCAAGCATTGACCTCAATACCAAGGCAGATATGACAAAGTTCAAGGACAAGCCCTCACCCTGGGCTGAGGGCAGAATGGCCATAGCAGTAGGAAACGGCTTGATTAAAGGTTATCCCGACGGAACCATCAAAGCAAAAGCACCCATTACACGCGCAGAATTTGCCGTAATATTGAGCAGGCTGATAGATGAAAAAGCTCCCGGAGGATTCCTGCCGTTCTGGGATTATATCCCCGATTGGGCGATGGAGGGAATAAAAAAGGCTCACGCAAAAGGTATTATCAACGGATACCCGGATAAGTCCTTCGGCGCAAACAAAAACGTCACCAAGGCTGAAGCACTGGTAATGATAAAAAGGTGGAAAAATATCCCACCCACTGACATACCTGAAATGTCAAACGAGTATAGAGAGTTGAAAAAAATCTTCGGCACTAATATAGTTTTGATAAACAGTTCCCAGTTGTATTACTATGAAAACGGGGTTAAGCAAGAGGGGTACGACCCCGGCCTTTTCAGTATTTTTGAAGCCGAGTACGGCTTGACTCTGCGTATTAATCTGGAAAGGTTTGATGAAAAGAATGCTGGCATTTATAAAAGTATGCTTAAAGTTTATTTTCCTGCCAGCTATGAAGCAGTTTACGGTGAAATTTTACAATCCATTAAAACTGGGAGTACTGTAGATAAAAAAACTTATGATAATAGGGATTTCAGCTGCATACGCAACAAATATGAAGTTACAGTAAATATCGGAAAATAACAGATGCCCTCTGATATACTTGTCCTAATAGTTCATCCCTTAAAAGGAGGCAGGAATTTATGAGAAAAATACTATTATCGGCTGTACTTGCAGTCAGTTTGGTTTTATCTCTGAGCGGCATTGCCTTTGCCGGCACCCCAAATTGGTTTAGGGATAATTATCCTGAATCCCAGTATGGCACACCTTCACCGGAAACATTAAGCAAGAGATGGGCTAAAATAACAGAATTAACCACAGACCCAGACGGCCCAACCGGCCCTGCAAAACCCATCCTACCACCGGATGCTAGCGGGAGAGCCTTAAACTTGGATATCTCCGTTAAATATGGGATGCCAATCTATGGCGGCCCATATAGTATACCAGAAGGGAGCTACCCCTCCGGCTTTGCCCTTGCAACCCAGAAATGGGAAGACAGCAACCATGAACCCAGATACCTGGGATACACCGTATTTGGCGATCCTATTACAAACATGTGGTTTGAGCCTGACAGCCAGTGGAGCAGGGATCATACCACTCCATTCAATCCTCCTATCGATGACTGGGACAACAGCAGCGGTGTGGCCATCAACCCCAACGGCCTTAATTTAAGAAACTGGGTCGAAGTGTTTCAAGGTGATACAACCCCCCCTACCACTTGGAACATATGGGATGAATGGACTACGGGCTATAAAGAAATCGATACTGTGGATGTTGATCCAGGTGTTGTGGACTCTTTTAA
>DHFP01000145.1 GCA_002402315.1 Clostridiales bacterium UBA4821 | reverse complement strand
TGTGCAGCCGTAAAGTTGCCTGACTGGTGTTTAGTCCAGGCAATACCCGCAAACTTAGCCAAAGCTGCGTGATCCTTGAAACGATGAATATCACCGATTTCTGCTATAATACCAGCAGAGTAAACCGGGCCGATTCCTTTGATAGAAGACAATGTATTGGGGATAAGCTTAAATTGCTCCTCAATTGCCTTATCAAAGATTTTAAGCTGTTCCTTGTAAGCTTTCATAGCTGCAAAAGACACAGCAAGAACCTGATTAACGGAATCCGTAACAGTCTTTGGGAGACGATACGAGCTTCTGGCAGCTTTTTGAACTGCTACAGCAATTTCATCAGGGTTTTTAAATCGACCTTTACCCTTTTTATTGATGAACTCAACCAAATCTTCAATTGGCATGTAAGATATTTCATCAACAGAAAAAAATTCTTCAATGATACTGCTGGATGTAGCTCCAAACCTGTCTGAGAAAATCTTCTCTTGGGCAAGTGAAGAAAATTTCAGGAACAGGTTGTTTAGGAACCAGTTTTTCTCCCTTGCAAGGTTTTGAACTGTATGAAATCTTGCCCTTGTAAGCTTTTGAAGGGCTTTGTACCTGTCATCCATGTAGACCTCCTTGCTAATACGCCCGAAGCGTAGATGTTCTGCAATAACCCATGCATCTATATCATCGGTTTTTGGGAGGTCAGGGTAAAACAGTTTAAACTTATTTACTTGCGTAGCATTAAGCACATGGATTTTGGTGTTGAATCTATTAACAGAGGCGTCTTGCTTCAAGAAGTAAACAAGAGGATCGCCATAGACAGAAGTAGACTCAAGACTAATTACAATGGAATCAAAGCTATTCTTCTCCATTATTCCGGCAATTTTTTGAGAAAGGATTTTTGCACCGGGAACAGAGTTAGAAACAACAAATTTTGAAAGACTGGTTCCGTCAGGATGGAGGATACGAACTTTGTTGTCGTTAAGACTTACATCAATACCTACCAATAATGAATTTGACAATGAAATCACCTCCCTCTTGTTGAAAATTTTGAGCTATTGAACTTAACTAATGCCCGTGGCACCTGATGCATCAACATCCTCGCAATTAGAATACACCTCTAAAAACTCTATGCACGACTCCTTGAACTTGCCATACAGGAGAGAGGATTTTAGAGCAAACACCCAGCGGTTTAAAGCTAACATCAGGTCAGGGGAACTGACTTTAACAGAAGCGACACAAGTGTCCTACAGGAGACGACAGAACAGTCCTCAATAGCCTACAATATTGTTACACGAGCATTAGTTAAGTTCAATAGCACTATATTAAGTTGTCAAAGAACAAAACGATTACTTCCAGTTAATTTATGGATAAAAGTCTTAAGAATCCGAGGTTTGTAACTGGAAATTATCTGACTTAAACCTCACAAAAATTATTATACGAGGAGATATTAACTTGTTACAGGTACTAGCATTTATTATATTGAGCTTAATAAGTGTAATACTTATTTATAAATATATTACTAATAAGTTAGGTAATATAATAAGAAATGTTACTGAACAAATTTTTGTTGCACTATGTTTAAACGTTATTTTAATTAGTTGTATTTCACTTCTATTAGTAATTTTCAAAATTTATAGCCTAGTAAGTATTAGTTTGGTACTGCTTTTAACAAATGTGATTTTATTTTTATATTCTAAGAAAATAAAAACACAAATTAATTTACATAGCAGAGAGAAGTTTGATAAATATAGCGTGATTATAGTTGTTATCTTTGTTATAGCAGCACTTTTGTACTTTTCATTTCCAACTCAATATTTATTAGGAGGTAGAGATTCAGGGCTATATTCAGTCTTTGGAGTTCAAATATCTAATACAGGTCATTTAGATTTAACTGATAAATTCCTAGAAGATGAATTATATCCATATTTAAAAGACTCTATTATATTGGGATATCCTGGAATATATTCTGCAATGGATAGAAACATTTCAGAATCCCCTGGAGTATTAATTCCACAATTTCTACATTTATTTTCTGCACTTTTAGCAGTTGGATATGATTTGTTTGGTATGCAGGGAATGTTAAGAGTTAATGCTTTTATAGGGCTATTAGCACTTGGCGCAATTTTTATTTTTACTAAACAGTTAGGTAATAGATTAATAGCAATATTAGCACTTGTTTTTATGCTGGTAAACCCGGCACAATTATGGAATGTTAGAATTACTCTGACTGAAACGTTTTCTCAATTTTTACTCATGTTCAGCATGTATTTACTAATTATTGCAATTAAAAGCAAGCAAATACAGTGGTTTGTATTAAGTGGAGTTATTCTTGGGCTTGGTGGTCTAAATAGAATAGATTCACACATCTTTGCTATAGGTGTTCTGTTTTTTGTAGCATATTCTTTATTTACTAACAAACATATCAAAGGAACATTTGCGTATTTTATTAGCTATTTGATCATGGCCATATATTCCATATACTATGCGTATCATTATAGCTATCCGTATTTTTATGATTTATGGCATTCAGGCACACTTAAGTACTTGATTTATATGAATGTGGTTAGTTTAATTACTATAGTAGTTTCATTTATAGTTTATATTATAGTCGTAAGAATGAAGATAAATTTTATACTTACAAAACGCCTTTTTATATATTTAAAAAGGAATGTTGCAATAATATCTATGAGTGTCCTTTTTTTATTGATAATATTCGCTTTATTTATAAGACCACATCTAATTAATATAGACACTGATATAAGTAGTCCATTATATTTTAATGCTAATGCTTTAGAACAATTCTTATGGTATATACCTGTTATCAATTTACTTATAGGTGTTATAGGTTTAGCTAGTCTATTACGTGGCAAAAAAGTTATTTATTATATTGCTTTTATTAGTATTGGTTTAGTAAGTATATTAGGATATATTTACAAGCCAAGTATAACACCTGATCATATCTGGGCGTCAAGACGATGGGTGTCAGTGAGTTTTCCGCTAGTTACTATACTTGCTTCATATGGTATATCATTTATAGCCAATAAATTAAAGGTTAAAAGCATAAGATGGAGTATCATATTACTATTTTCATTATTTACTATTTCATTTTCTCTTCATCAAACTAGAGCGTATATATTTAATGCAATGCTGGAGAACTATGATAGAGGCTATAAGGAGATAATAAATATTATACCAACAAATAGTGTTATTTTTACTGATGAAGCGCAATTAGCATCTCCGTTAAATTATATTTATAGTAGGCATACTTATTTACTGTATACTAAAGATTATAATGAAAGATTATCAAGCAGATTAGAGAATCTACTAGCAAGTATTAATCGACCGGTATATTTTATTGGAAAGATTCCAGATTTCAATAAAAATAATAGAATTTCATTTGAACAAGTTTTTACAACAAATTTAACCGGAGATTATTTGGAAAAAATAACAGGAAATTTTCCTTCAAAGGTATATAAAAGAGATTACTTTATTCCAATTTACAATACTAAATTAAATGAGGAAGAGGTATTGTATAGTTGGCTACCAACTAATAAGAACGCATTTTTTACTGAGAATGGCTATAAAACGGATCAAGATACATTAGCCTCAAACGGAAATGAAGGTTTCTTAGTTTATGGTTCATATCTAAAATTATATGAAGGTAAATATAATTTAAAAATTAAATTGAAGTTAACTAAGCCAATTAGTAATAGACAAGTTGGACACGTTGATATTGTATATGATAAGGGCAAAAAGCAAATAGCAAAATTACCCTTAGACCAAGAATTTTTTGATAAAGGGATCTTGACAATGAGTAAAGATTTTTCATTAGCTTCACCTGTGCAAGATATTGAGTTTAGAGTTTTCACAAATAACAAAGTATATTTAGAAGTAGAACGAATAACGTTAACAAAGCATATAAAATAATGACAAATATTTAGTTTTCTAATGATAGAAAGAAATGAAAGAGTGGGAGAATAATGAAACTTATAATTCAAATCCCGTGTTACAATGAGGAACAAACCTTACCCATTGCACTAAATGATTTGCCTAAAAAAATAGAGGGCATTGACCAAATTGAATACTTAATAATTGATGATGGCAGCAGAGATAAGACTGTAGAGGTAGCAAAAGCCAATGGTGTTCACCACATAGTCAGTTTCAAGAAGAATAAAGGACTTGCCGCAGGTTTTATGGCGGGAATAGATAAGTGCCTGAAACAGGGAGCAAATATAATTGTAAATACAGATGCAGATAATCAGTATTATGGTGATGATATTGAGAAACTTATAAGACCAATCTTAAATGGACAAGCTGATATAGTAATTGGGGAAAGACCTATAGATAAGATTGAACATTTCTCATGGTTGAAGAAGAAGCTCCAGCATTTAGGAAGCTGGGTGGTAAGGATAGCATCGGATACAGATGTTCCGGATGCGCCGAGTGGATTTAGAGCATACAGCAGAGAAGCAGCGTTGAGGTTGAATGTTATATCAGAATATACCTATACACTCGAAACTATAATACAGGCTGGAAGAAAGAATATGGCAATTACTTCTGTGCTAATTAAGACAAACCCTGAATTAAGAAAGTCCAGACTGTTTAAAAGTATGTTTTCCTATATTAAACGTTCAATTTTTACCATAACAAGAATATTTGTTATGTACAAACCTTTAAAATTTTTCATGACATTGGGGTTGACTATTTTCTTGCTGGGATTTGTCATAGGGCTAAGGTTTTTATATTTTTATTTTACAGGACAGGGCGTCGGGCATATTCAGTCCCTCATATTATCTACAGTTCTATTGCTAATAGGGTTTCAAACGGGAGTTGTTGGCTTGCAGGCTGATATAATCGCTGCAAATAGAAAACTGCTTGAAGATATTCAATATAGGCTTAGAAAGCTAGATTATAAATCTCAAGATGAAATCAGATAATTATATTTCATTGAGTAGGAGAAAAAGATATGAATAAAGAGAATCAACCAGAAGGTAATTACTATAATAAATATAGCAATAAAAACTTTTTAGTAAAACATATTATGAGCGAATTTTTTAGAAGTATTAAAAAGTTATTAAGTTTAATTGACTATAGCAATGTATTTGATGCAGGTTGTGGGGAGGGATATGTAACTAATTTTATATATAATCTTAAATCAGGTATTGAAGTAGAAGGTATGGATATTTCAAAAAAAGTAATAGACGAAGCTAGGTGTAAGTTTAAACAAATTGATTTTCATCAAGGCTCAATACTGAGTATAGATAGAGAATCTGATAAGTATGATTTGGTTGTTGCCTGTGAAGTTTTGGAACACATTGAAAGTCCAGAAGTAGCTTTGAAAGAGATATTTAGAATATCAAAAAGATATGTGTTTATAAGTGTACCTAATGAACCAGTATGGAGAATATCTAATCTACTTAGAGGTAAGTATATAAAGAGTTTTGGTAATACCCCAGGGCATATTCAGCATTGGAGTAAGAATGAAATTACTAATCTAGTAAAAGCATATGGAAATATAATAAAAATAACCAATCCCTTTCCTTGGACTATGTTATTATGTGAAAAAAAGCCTGATGGTAGGTATAAGTATGACAGTAAAAAGATTTGGAGTTAAAAAATTATCGAAGTTAATTTTCCCGTTATTGGGAAGCTTAGTTTTTATTCTTATCTTTTATAAGCTTATTCATGTTTGGGAAGAGATTAAGTATAATACTTATATTTCAAGCTTTCCTAGTTTACTTTTATCTATAGTTTTTATATCCATGTTTTTTATTTTACTTGCTGTTGGATGGAGTTTTGTATTTAGCAAACTTAGTAGACAGTTGAATTTTAAGGAGTTAGTTTTTTTATATTCTAAATCTCAATTAGCTAGATATTTACCAGGAGGAATTTGGAATTATGTTGGAAGAGCAGCGATACTAAAAGCAAAAAATGTTAACTATAGTATAATACTGCAAAGTTTTATCCTTGAGGCAGTCCTTCTAGCACTATCGAGTTTGATTACAGGAATAATGTCGTGTTTCAGAATCTTAAATAACATAGAAGTGCTAATAGGATTTTTTATAATTATTCTTTTAACTATAGGGTTATATACTTATAGACCTATAATAAATTATTTTTATAAATTACTTATAAAGAAAGACATTTATCTAATTAGGATACCAAATCTTTTTCTGTTTAAGATGCTTTTATTCTATATAACAGCATGGATTGTTGCATCAGTAGGATTTGCATTATTTGTTTTTAGTATTTCAGATTTAGATCAGAATTTAAGTTTTTTAAATGTTTGTGGTTTATTCCCATTATCATGGATTGTGGGTTTTATAAGTCCAATGCCAGGGGGCATTGGCGTAAGGGAAACAGCTTTGATTATGTTAGCTAATAGACTTGATATAGGTTCATTTTCGTATTTAATTTCAGTTGCTTCTAGAGGTCTAATTATTGTTGCAGAAATAATTAGTTTTGGTCTTATTCTAGCATGGAATCATTTCAATAATGACAATTAAAATGAGAAAGCTTAAAACTTAAAAAAATTAGGGTTTGCCTAACTTTCGCAAAATATGTTAAAATATCTGCATATTTGACTATAGATAAAAGGGAAGAGCAATGAACTTGTATATAGTATGGACAGGTTATGCACGATTAGTCTCACTAGTTTGCGGTTACTAAAAGTTAAGGTCACTTAGAATTCAATGGAACATATAATATTAAAATCTAATCATAGGAAGATGCTTATGAATGGCAACTGGAATATTAAAGGGTTGATAATTGAAGGAATATCCGGTACTGGAAAAACAACTGTTCTGAAAGAACTATTACGCAGTAACCAATATTTAAATAGAAAGTACCTATCCAGCCTGGTTTTATCGGAGCATCATACGCAAAGGGTCTTAGAGAAAAAAGACCATGAGGGCACCATAACTCCAGACGACAATATCAACCTGTTGATGAGTATAGTTCATATACTAAAAGTATTTTCAGACGGTTTAAATCACCGCGACTGGATTTCTCAGGACTATGTTGAACATAGATTCATTTATATACTGGAAAGATTTCATTTTACACATGTTTATCAATACGAGCATATGAATTGGGAGTTGGCTAAACCGATAGATAATGAACTGCATAATCTAGGAGCAAAGCTGTGTATACTCACAGTTAATGATATTCAACTAAGAGAAAGATTGTTTAGAAGAAAAAACCCATGCTGGATGAAATATTTAAAAAAATTTGGAGCTACAGAAGAAGAAATAGTTGCAAGATTTATGAGGGATCAGGAGAAAATACTTGAGATGAGTAAGGATTCTGCCTTGCCAACAATAATTGTTGATACAAGCAGTATAGATAACCGCAGTGTTACAAAACAAATCATGGACTTTTGCGGATTCCTATAACTGGTCTAAAGCTTAAATAAGGAGTTGGTTTACAAATGAGTACTAAGAAATTGGCTCACAGGAATTTTCTAAATGGGATAATAAACACCCAAAAAGTTTTGTATGGTGTATTATTTATCGCATTAGGGATTGCAGTGCCTCAAATTTTTCACATTTTAGGTGGACCTGCAGCCGGAACAATTTTTTCTCCTATGCATTTGCCGGTTTTGATAACAGGGCTTTTATTGGGACCTATAGCAGGGTTGTATGTAGGTAGTGTAACACCCATGTTAAGCTATATCATATATGGCATGCCCCATGTTCCAATAATGTATATTATGGTGTTCGAGCTTGGTATTTACGGATTGACTGCGGGGCTGTTGTATAAGAAGTATGGCTGTAGAATCCTTGTTTCTATACTAGGGGCCTTGATTGCAGGAAGGCTAATATACGCAGTATCATTTGGAATAATAATGAATACCCCTATATTTCCAATAATAAAGTCATTTGTTTTAGTAGGTCTGCCGGGGTTGCTGCTGCAGATTGCCTTGATACCTTTATTGGTAAAGATGCTGGAAAGTGCGGTTAGAGGCAAAGATTAACAGTAATTATTCGGAAATTATCATTGCCTAACCTCAACAAAATATGCTAAAATATTTGAGTGTTTGATAATAAGTAAAGGGGTAGAGTAATGAACTTATGTGTAGTAGGAACAGGCTATGTAGGATTAGTATCAGGAGTATGTTTTGCTGAGCTAGGTAATAAAGTAATCTGTGTTGACGTTTCAAAAGAAAAAATAGATAAACTGAATAACGGTATAATGCCCATATATGAAGAAAACCTTGAAGGCATGTGCAACCGCAATAGGCTGGCTGGAAGGATAGAATTCACGACAAACCTGGAATACGGTATAAAAAACTCAGACATTATCTTCATAGCAGTCGGCACGCCATCCCTTCCTGGCGGACAAGCTGACCTATCCCAGGTGGAAATGGTAGCAAAGAACATAACCCAATACATGAACGCCTATAAAATCATAGTAAATAAGAGCACAGTACCAGTGGGAACTCAGAAATGGGTGAAGAAGATAATTCAAGAAAACCGGGTTAATGAACACAATTTTGATGTAGTATCCAATCCGGAGTTTCTGAGAGAAGGGACGGCCATTTATGATACAATGCACCCTGACAGGGTGGTTATTGGCGCCGAGAATGAAAAATCAGCAAAGATAATGAGTAAGCTTCATGAACCTTTTAAAGCTTCAATAATGGTAACAGACCCTGAGAGTGCAGAGATGATAAAATACGCAGCGAATGCATTTCTTGCTACCAAGATTACTTTTATGAATGAGATTGCTAACATCTGTGAAAGGATTGGGGCAGACGTATCAGAGGTTGCTAAAGGAATGGGAATGGACAGCAGGATTTCTGAAAAGTTCTTAAATGCCGGTATAGGATTTGGGGGAGGATGTTTTCCTAAAGATATTAAGGCATTAGTTAAAATAGGAGAGAGAGTTGGGTACGACTTTAAAGTAGTAAAAAGTGTAATCCAGGCTAATAATCTTCAGAAATTAAGACCTTTAAAGAAATTAAGAATGGCTATGCCGGAAATAAAAGGAAATACTATCGGAATTTTAGGACTTGCATTTAAACCCAATACTGATGATATAAGAGAAGCGTCATCTATTGCCATTATCAATGAAATCCAAAAGATGGGCGGTAAAGCAAAAGTTTATGATCCAGCAGCGATGGAAACAGCTAAGAAAGTCCTTAAGGATGTAGAGTTTGCTCCCAGTGCTTATGATGCTGTCAAGGATGTGGATGCAATAATCCTTGCAACAGAATGGAAAGAGTTTAAGGAACTGGACTTAAACAAGGTAAGAAAGCTGGCAAAGGGCAATGTCTTTATAGATGGAAGAAATGTATTTGACAATAAGACTATGTCACAGCTAGGGTTTAAGTATTATTGTATTGGCAAGAGAGATGCAGGGTTTCGGAATAATGAGGTATCGGATGAAGTAGCTGCTACTGAAGAAAAAACATGCAGGTCCGGTGGGAATAACAGAAATAATAGCCTTACTACCATGCTGCAGTTATGACAAAGAAATTTGATATATGAATACAGAACTGTTTAGAACTGTTTACAATAAAACTTCCCTGAATTACAATAGTTTAGGGAAGTTTCATTTTGCAGGCAAAATCTGTTATGCAATCTGCAGCTCTTCAGTAATATCAATTCCTGTTCTTTTGATTTCGCTGATAAAAAAGTCGTCTTCTCTATCAAAAGCTTCTTCGCTAATCGGAACAGGTTGTAAATCATTCGATGTATTTGAATCAAATCTCCATTCATATAATTCCAATTTTTCGAGTAGAGGTGATTTTCCCAGTTGTGGTGAAACAATTGCTATATCAACATCACTGTTTTCAGATGCATTTCCTTTAGCATATGAACCAAAGAGAATTACTTTTTTAATTTTGATTCTTTTACTCACAAAGTCAATATACTGTCTTAAATCATTCATTACTGTAAGTGTGTTTTTATCCATGTAACTACCTCCTCGGTCTGTTGAAGTATAGATGAGAATAATTCTTTTGGAGTTGTTTCATATAGCCGCTTTCGGTTTTCAGGATATCTACCTTCAATTTGAAAGACTTCAAGTTTATTAATAAATCTTTTCATCTCTTCGCCCATAATTTCATAGATTGCTGACATTTGTGCCAATTTTACAAGAGAATGAACTTTTGGAGGAATTTTTTTTGAATAATGAATATAGGCTGCTTTCAGCATCTTTTCACAAGATAAATTGCAGAAAAATGCCGATTCAAGATGCTTTGATTTTTCTATAAGTACTTTTGCAGTGTCTAAAGATTCAGCACTTTCATCAATCCAATAAGTAACTTGGTCTAAGATATCCATGTTAACCTCCAAAGGTTCCATATTTATCTTTCAATTTATGCTAATTATAATTATGCTAATTATAACCAAAAACATCATAAATTAAAAGTATTTTTTATACCGTCATAACATCCTCAAGTCCAACTAACACTACATTCTTTTCTATTTTTGCCAGTTTCATAAGTTCATCATCAAACCCGGATTTTGAAAATAAATAAAAATACTTATTCTGTTTTTCAAAGAAAGCATCAACATACTTTCTACGCAATTCATTTAATTCTCCTATACCTACTTTGGCATTTTTCCATTTGCATTCACCGTATATAACGCTATCCTTTCCTATCGCAATCATGTCTATTTCTTTTTGTTTTTCCCACCATCTACCTATCTTGTCAAATCTAAAAGGCAGCTTTTCTTTCAGATTCATATAACGCATATATCTAATGCATACATCTTCAAATATACGGCCAATATAATTATTTAACTCTTGTTCTATATAGCTCTTAAAAACTCCATCCACATCACCCATCTCGAGATCCGAAAGCCTCGGAAATAAAAACCTGAAATAAAATTTAAAATAATTATTGTCAAGCTCATATATACCCGAGTATAAATTAGCAGCATTCTTTGTAGTATCGCTTACCGGATAGGTTTTCTTTACAATACCTATACCGACAAGGTTAGAAAGATAAACGCTTATCTTTGTCTTTTCAATCTGAGTTTTAGTATATATATCATTCAATCTGGTATTACCTAGCGCAATAGCTTCAACCAAAGTATAATACACAGCCGTTTCTCGAAACTCTTGCTTCATAAGAAAATCCACTTCGCTATATAAAGTGCTTCCTTTTTTTAAGATGAATTTTTTAATATTTTCTTCTATGCTTCTTTCGTTTTCAAATTGTAAAAGATAATGTGGAACCCCGCCTAATGCAGCATAAGCTTTTATAATATCCTCATTTGAATATGCGTTAAAAAACTTTTTTACATCATAAATATCCAGCTCATCTAATTTGTATATACCGGTCGCCCTGCCATACAATGGATTTTTTTCTGCCAAAATCTCATTTTCCATAAAACTCATACTTGAACCGCATATTATAAGCATTAAATTTTTGTCTTTTAGCTTCATATCCCAATGTTTCTGAATTATTGATGGTATACTTGAATTGCCCTTTACCATATAAGGGAATTCATCAATTATAATCAAATTTTTCTTACCTTCATCAAACTCTCCTATAAATTCAAATGCATCTTCCCAATTTTTGAAACTATTAAGAAGTTTAGATAATTTATTTTTAGCTAATAACTTCTCTGAAAAAAGATTTAACTGCTCTCTATCAGTACATTCTTTACAAATATAGAAAACCGGATTCTTGTCTTTTGAAAACTCTTTAAGCAGCTCGGTTTTGCCAACTCTTCTCCTGCCGTAAAGCACTACAAACTCAGTTTTTTTACTTGCATATTTTTCATTTAAAAATTCCAGTTCCTTTTTTCTTCCATAAAACATACTTATTCACCTGATTTATAATTTAGATTATATAATTTTAGATTTTTATAATTTAGATTATAAAATAACTTCAAATATTTGTCAATGATTTTTGAGAATATCAACATTTTTATAAATAACATAAAAAATATGGTAAAATAAAATAGTTTCAAAAATAAGCAGGAAGGTGAGAAAGTGGATTATCAGGAAATGGTCAAAATATGGCAGAATAAGCCTATAAAAGATATTTACGATATAGATGTTAAGCTGCACAATTTCAGAATTTTATTTGCATATAATTCAGGGAAAATAGAAAATGAAAAAATAGATTATCACGATACCAGGGAGATATTTGAGAATGGAAGGGTATCCAGTTATACAGGAGATGTTAAAACTTTATTTGAGCAGCAAAATCAAAAAGAGTGCTATGAATTTTTAAAAGACAAAATTGCAGGCAAAGAACCTTTAAGCATTGATTTAATTTAAAAAGTCCATTTTGAGTTGAGCAAGGGTACTTAGAAGACAAAAAAATATATTACAACGCACTTGAAAAGTTTGATATAGAAGAGGAGCTTGAGATACTGGTAACCTTTCTAATTAAACAATTGGAAAAGACCTGGAATAAATAAAATTTTTATCCAACAGAGGTTAATATGAAAATAGCATTTGAAGGGCAGCCTTTCCTTGATAGTTTCAAAACGGGTATAGGCTGGTATGAATATAATATGATAAAAAATATAACCCGGATAGATAGTGAGTCACAATTTGAAATCACTGTTTTTGACTTTCTTAACAGTTACAATAGCGACGAAAAGCTTCTCAACCTTTTTGATCATCGTGAAAACACTAATGTCAGCAAGTGTATTTATATGCACTATGGTATTTATATAAGAAGCCAGAATCTATTCAAATGGATTCCTTATAACTACCTGTTTAATTCAAAAGCAGATATATACCATTTCTTTAACTTTATAATTCCTCCCAGGATAAAAGGGAAGGTTGTCAATACAGTCCATGACATGGTTTACTTTAGATATCCTGAAACAATGAGCAAAGCAAACTACAATATTCAACGCAAAAACCTTAATAGATGGTGCCAGGATGCGGATATAATCTTAACCGTTTCTCAAAACAGTAAAAACGAGATATCGGAATTTATGAATGTTCCTTTGGATAAAATCGAAATCGCATACCCTGCGGTTGACAGGAATGTATTTTCTCCTAAAAAAGACTACAAGTTAATTGAAGAAAAATACAACATCACAAGCGGCTATATCCTATACTTCGGAACCCTTGAGCCAAGAAAAAACATTACCACAATAATAAGGGCATTCAAAATTATATCTGAAAAGAACAAGGACATAAAGCTAGTACTGGCAGGCCGTAAGGGATGGCTCTATGATGAAATATTTGCCCTTGTGCAGGAACTGCGCCTGGAAGATAGAATAATATTTACCGGATATGTGCCGGAGGAAGACGCACCTGTATTATACTCATGTGCGGAGGCATTTGTATTTCCATCCCTGTACGAAGGCTTCGGTATACCGCCGCTGGAGGCCATGGCTTGCGGAACACCGGTTATAGTCTCAAAGACCGCTTCTCTTCCGGAGGTGGTTGGTGATGCAGGAATACTCGTTGACCCTCATGATATTGAAAATCTAGCCTTTGAAATGGAAAGGCTTATAAATGACAGTGCATTAAGAAAACGGTGTTCTGAAAAAGGACTGGTACAGGCTGATAAATTTTCCTGGGAGGATTCAGCCAGGAAGGTTATAGAGATATATAAAAGCTTAGCGTAAAGATTATACTTTGCCAGCAAAGGAGAAGACTAATGAATATTGCAATTGATTTGACACCCATACCCAAAAAGAAAAGCGGTGTGGGAAGGTATTTGGATAACTTACTCGAACATTTGCAAAAAATAGATGATAAGAATACATACTACCTCTTTATCCAGGATGACGACCTTGAGGGGTTTAATTTAGTGAAAGAAAATTTCAAGCGTGTACCTGTAAAGAGCAGGTACATTAGAAACGTTTTCTTGAGGCTTCTCTGGGAACAATTTGTACTTCCGTTCAGGCTGAAGAAGCTTAAGATTGACCTGCTTCATTCACCACACTATACAATGCCGTATTTCAGTTCAGTCAAGCATGTTGTTACATTTCACGACATGTCCTTTTTTGTTGTGCCCAAGGTCCATACATTTGCAAAGAGGTATCTTTTCAGAGTATATATGTGGCTGACTTCAAGGAAGGCCGATGCAATCCTTTCAGTATCCAATGCTACAGTTGAGGATATCACAAGGATCTTAAAAATAAAAAGAGACAAAATATATGTCACACCTCTTGGAGCCGATGAAAGATTTTTTGAACCTGTCGAGATGGACAAGGGTATTTTAAAGACCTACGGGATTGAGAGTGAATACTTTTTATATGTGGGAATGATTGAGCCGCGCAAAAATATTGTAAGAATGCTGAAAGCGTACAACATTCTCCCGGATGAGGTAAAAGACAGGTACAAGCTTGTAATCTGCGGCCGTAAAGCCTGGATGTATGGTGATGTGTTTAAATATTATGAAGAAAACAATCTGGAAGGCAGAGTGCTTTTTACCGGCTTTGTGAAGGACGAGCATTTACAGCATATTTACAAGAGGGCAAAACTGCTTTTGTATGTTTCCCTGTACGAGGGGTTTGGACTTCCGTTAGTAGAGGCAATGGCCCGCGGTATTCCCTGTATAACATCAAACCTGTCTTCCATGAAAGAGGTCGCGGGGGATGCAGGTATCAAGGTCAATCCATACGATGAAAATGAAATCAGGGATGCTGTTGTCCAATTAATTAACGGTGATGAACTGCGTACCAGCCTGATTGAAAAAGGCCATAAGCAGGCGCAAAATTATAGGTGGACAAACTGTGCCTCAGAGACTCTGGAGGTCTATAATAAGCTGGAAGCCAAAGGAAGGAAATCAGTATGTCAGAAAAAGATGGTATAGATATTTCATTTGTGATACTTACGTGGAATTCAAAAAAGTTTGCAGAAAAGTGTTTGAACTCAATCAAATCCAGTGCAAAGACACATCAATATGAAGTGATTATCATTGATAACGGGTCTTCGGATAATACGCTTGAGTTGGCCAATAGCACTCTGCCCGATGCTGTTATAATTTTAAATGACCGTAACAGGGGAGTTGCTCCTGCAAGAAATCAGGGATTGGCTGCAGCAAAAGGTCAATATGTTGTGATTTTGGATATAGATACATATTTGGAAGACCAGGCAATTAATGAACTTGTTGATTATATGGATAAGAATGAAAGAGTTGGAATATGCGTCCCAAGGCTTATGTATGAAGATGGGATGGTGCAGGAAAGCGCAAGAAGATTTCCTACTGCAATTACTAAGGTATTAAGGAGAGTAGAAACCAAATGGTCTAAAAGCAAGCTTGAGCAAGGGTTTTATAACCTTAACCAGATAAAAGAACCAATTAAGGTGGACTATGCAATCGGTGCATGTCAGGTTATAAGGAAGAAGGCTCTGGAGGAGGTTGGTCTGCTGGACGAGAATATTTTTTACGGGCCTGAAGATGTAGATTTATGCTTGAGAATGTGGCTTGAAGGGTGGGAGGTTGTATACTATCCTCATTCCCAGGTGGTTCACTATGAGCAGAGGATAACCAAGAAGAAGCTTTTTTCCAGGATTACATTCGAGCATATTAAAGGGTTGATTTATTATTTCATTAAGCATAGATATTTTTTTAGTAGAAAGAAGCTTTATAGGAGAATAAGTAAGAGTAGCAAAATATAAAAACGAATATAAAAAACAATTGACGTACGTATTGGCGTACGTTATAATTATAATTAGAGGTGATAAATTATGAAATCTATTAATTCTACAAGTGCTAGAGAACAAATATACAAATTGATTGAAGAAGTAATCAACACCAATATTCCGGTTCAAATATCGTCAAAGAAGGGAAATGTTGTTATGATTTCTGAGATGGATTGGAATTCAATTATGGAAACACTTTACCTTGTTTCAATTCCTGAAATGAGAGAATCAATTATTAAGGGGCTGAATACTCCTGTTGAAGATTGCGTGGAGGAATTAAATTGGGATACAAAATAATATACACTAAAAAAGCTGTAAAAGACTCGGAAAAAATTTTAGAAGCAGGACTAAAAGACAAAGTAATTGATTTAATTAATATTTTAAAAGAAAACCCTTTTAGTCCTCCATATGAAAAATTAATTGGCGATTTAAAAGGGGCATTTTCAAGGCGGATAAACATACAGCATAGGCTGGTTTATCAGGTGCTGGAAGATGAAAAAATAGTTAAAATTATACGAATGTGGACCCATTATGAATAGGAAATCTAGTTGATACTATGTTACTGAGTGAGTCAAATATCTGGCTCACTTTTTTTGTGTGATTTTGAGTGAAATTTTTCCGGAACGATTTCTACATGAGTTGAATATATTTATATATCAGCGATTCACAGGTTGATGTCAATGAACGAGAATATAGCCGTAAAAGCGGAAAACCTGTCAAAAATGTATAAATTATATGAAAAGCCTGTAGATAGGCTTAAAGAATCTATTAATCCATTCAGGAAGAAATATCACAGGGAATTTTATGCCTTGAAGGATGTAAGCTTCGAGGTAAAAAAAGGCGAAACGGTTGGTATCATAGGGAAGAACGGTTCTGGCAAGTCTACCCTGCTTAAGATAATAACCGGAGTGCTTACACCGACAGAGGGAGATATATTTGTAAACGGCAAGGTCTCAGCCCTGCTGGAACTTGGTGCCGGTTTTAACCTTGAGCTTACAGGTATGGAAAACATTTATCTCAATGGATTGATTATGGGATACACCAAACAAGAGATGGATGGAAAACTATACGATATACTTTCATTTGCCGACATAGGGGATTTCATATACCAGCCGGTGAAGATGTATTCCAGCGGCATGTTTTCAAGGCTTGCATTTGCCGTTGCAATTAATGTAGACCCGGAAATACTGGTGATTGATGAAGCGCTTTCTGTCGGAGATGCTTTTTTTCAAAATAAATGTTTTCATAAGTTTGATTCTTTCAAGGAAATGGGCAGAACTATTTTGTTTGTATCTCACGATATGGGTTCGGTAAAACAGCTTTGCTCAAGGGTTCTCTGGCTAGATAAGGGCACCAAAGCGGATTTTGGCGATAAATACAGGATCTGCGCAGGTTATACAAATCATCAGATTGAGGACCAAAACAAAAATATAAAACCGGATATAAATCATCACAAAAGCAGCTCATCGCAAAATGAGGTAAAAAACATCCAAAATAAACTGTACCCGGTACCTCAAATTCAAAGCAAAATTAAGCCCGGAGGTACAGGCCAAGCAGAAATAGTATCTTTTTTCATCAAGGATAATTCAAACGGGATTACTTCTGCCCTTGAAGTTGAAAAGGAATACACTTTTCATATTGTTGCCAATTTTAGGGCAGACATCGAAAACGTGATTTTCGGATTTATCCTGGAGAACCTTAAAGGAATACAGATTCTAGGGCTGAACAGTTTTATATGCGGTAAAATCAAATGCTCTGCAAATGCGGGAGTTTTATATGAAGCAGTATTTAAATTATTAATGCCAAAGATACAAAAAGGGGAGTACTTGATTAGTCCTGCAGTTGCATCCGGAACACAAAAGGAACATGTGATGCTTTGCTGGTACCATAATCTGCAGAAGGTAAGAATTGAAAATGAAGGATACAATATTTCACTAATTGAATTGGATAGCAAAGTAGAAATTATTAAAAGAGGAGTTCAAGAGAATAGTTGTTATTCATGAGTATTGATCTCTAAAAAAGAAAATCATAGAAGGAGTGTTTGTATGAGTGGGTCGCAAGAGCCTCTTGTTGAGTGGACGGGAGAGCGTTATGTACCCTGGGTGGATTTAGGGAGTCCGGAGATTCATTATGAACATTTGGGCAGATACCATTTCGCGATGCAATTTGTAGAAGGGAAGCAAGTTCTTGACCTGGCTTCCGGGGAAGGATACGGATGCGCAATTTTGTCCGAAAAGGCAAAGCATGTTGTCGGAATAGATTTAGATGAAAATGCTGTTAAACATTCAACGGGCAAGTATCCTTTTCCTAATGCGGATTTTTTACAGGGCTCAATAACAGATGTTCCGATAAAAGACGAAAAGATTTTTGATATTGTTACATGCTTTGAAGCCATTGAACATATTGAAGACCATGATGCCCTTTTGGGCGAAGTCAGGCGATTGTTAAAGGATGACGGTATATTTATTGTTTCTACGCCCAATAAATTGCTCTATACAGACCAGCCGGAATATAATAACCCGTATCATTTGAAAGAACTTTATTTTGACGACTTCAAAGGTCTTATAGAAAAATACTTTAAATATAATTATTTTTTTGGGCAAAAAGTCTTTCCGGTGTCGCAAATATGGTCATTAGGTCAAGAAAAGGGAAGCTGTTCGGAAATTTGTATCCATAAACGTGATAATAATTTTGTTCCATTAAATCATTCCGATAAAATGCCGCTGTATTTTATTTGTGTTTCATCACAAGAACCTATACCGGATTTATCAGAAAACAGGTTTTTTTCGTTGATTGATGTATCAAATGATTTAGCAGGCAGTTTAAGAAACATGATTAACCAAAAAGACAATGATATACGGAATCTTATGGAGGTTATAGGGAAAAAGGATGAGATGCTTGGACAGAAGGAAGAGCTGATAAGGCAAAAAGATGAACAGCTTTGGCAAAGAGAAAAAGAAAGGGAACAAAAAGAAAAAGCCATTAATAATATGATAGAAACTGTTAAACAAAAGGAAACCGCTATTAAACAAAAAGACCAAATTATCAATTCTTTGAATAAGCAAATTGAACAATACTTAAACTCGCGTTCATGGCGTTATACGGCTCCATTCCGATGGGTTATGAAAAAGAAAATAATCTTGAAGGATTTTATTTATAGAAGGTTAGGATTTTTAATTAAAGATACTTATATATACAAAGCCTGGAAAGAATCAAAGAATACAGTAGATAATATAGAGAACCGAAATGACTTATCTGTTGAAATGGACAAAGATTTTTATTTGTATGACCTGTTTAAAAGAGCGGCAACAAAATCACCAAACTATGTTGAGATTTCTGAAGATAACATTGAACTTAACGAATATGATTTAAAACTAATTGCTTTTTACTTACCGCAGTTTCACCCAATACCTGAGAATGATAAATGGTGGGGCAAGGGCTTTACAGAATGGACCAATGTTAGTAAAGCTGTACCTCAGTTCTATGGACATTATCAGCCGCATCTGCCCGGCGAATTGGGTTTTTATGATTTAAGGCTGGTTGAAGTCCAAAAAAGACAAATAGAACTTGCAAAAAAGTATGGTATCTATGGTTTTTGTTTTTACCATTATTGGTTTGGAGGCAAAAAGTTATTAGATACACCCCTGACACAGTATCTGGAGCATTCTGAATTGGACTTTCCCTTTTGTATATGCTGGGCAAATGAAAATTGGACCAGAAAATGGGATGGGTTGGATAGTGAAATTCTGATTTCACAATCCCATTCTTCTAAGGATTATTTAGAATTTATAAAAGATATAGAAAATATTCTGAAAGATTCAAGATATATAAGAATAAATGGCAAGCCTTTATTATTGGTATACAGGGTAGAATTGCTGCCGGATGCCGGAGCGGCGTCAGCCTGCTGGAGGGAGTATTGTAAAAACACAGGGATAGGAGACATATATCTTGCTGCGGTACAGGGGTTCGGTTTTGAAGACCCCCAAAATTACGGATTTGATGCAGCTGTAGAATTTCCGCCGCATACCATGAGATGTGCAGATATAACTGGTAAAATCAAATTTATCAACAGGGAATTTTGCGGTAAGGTATACGACTATTCAGATTTTGTAAAATCCAAGACTTATCTAAAAACCACCCCGTATAAGTTATTTAAGACTGTATCGCCGAGTTGGGATAACACAGCAAGAAAACCTAACTGCCCGCATATTTTTTATGGCTCAAGCCCGGAGCTATATAAGGAATGGCTTTCTGATGCAGCAAACTTTACTATGAAAGTAAATTCTGAGGAAGAAAAAATTGTATTTATAAATGCATGGAACGAATGGGCAGAAGGCACACATCTTGAGCCTGACAGAAAATACGGGTATGCCTATCTTCAAGCTGCTGCCGAGGTGGTTTTGAACTGCAGAAAGAAAGAAAAAATCAATAAAAAAATAATTTTTGTTTCACATGATGCACATTTTCACGGTGCACAGCTTCTGTCTTTGAATATAGTGAAGGTTCTGAAGGAGAAATTTAAATATGAAATATTCGTATTGCTTAAATCCGGAGGTATGCTGGAATCTCAGTTCAGAAAGTATGCCGATGTTTTTAATTTGGAGAAAGACTATGCGAATAAAGGAGATATCGAAAATCTAATAGATAGGTTATATCTCCAGGGTATAGATGCTGCAATTTGCAATACGGTTATCAGCGGCGATATTGTGAAGGTTTTAAAATCAAGGGATATAAAGGTTATATCGTTAATACATGAATTACCTAAGCTCATAAAGCAGTACAAAGCAGAAAAAAAGGCGGGGTATATTGCTGAATTTGCCGACAAAATTGTATTTCCCTCCAATTTTGTAAAAGAGCATTTTAAGGAAATTATTCCTTTGAATAATGAAAAATGTGTGATTGCTCCTCAGGGATTATTCAAAGAGAATACCTATAAGGACAAAAAGGGAATTGCCAGAGCCAAATTAAGACGGGAATTATCATTTCCGGAAGACTCGAAAATAGTATTAGGAATTGGTTATGCCGATTACAGGAAGGGTATAGATATTTTTGTTGAAGCTGCACAAAAAGTCTCCCGAACCGCCAATAACATATTTTTTGTTTGGATTGGCAAGAGGGATGAGGACGCAATGAATAATATGACTTTAAATATTGAGAACTTAAAAAAAGACAATATTGTTTTTCTTGATATAAAGCAAGACCTTTCTTTATACTATGCGGGAGCTGATATCTATCTGTTGACATCAAGGGAAGACCCATTTCCTTCTGTAGTATTAGATGCTATGAATGTAGGATTGCCGGTAATTGCGTTTCAAAATGCGGGCGGCTTCATGGATATAGTCACTAATGAAACAGGTGTTTTGGTGACGTATCTTGATGTTGATGAAATGAGCAAAAAGATTCTGGAACTAATAAATAACCCCGCTGCCGTAATCCGAATGGGTAAAAATTCTATGAAATTAATTGAAAGGGAATTCGATTTTAATGACTATATTTATAAGTTACTTGGATTGTTTGGACATGAATACAAAAAAGTAAGCATCGTCATACCCAACTATAACTATGCAAAGCATTTGCAAGCAAGGTTGGATTGCATCTTTAATCAGACCTATCCAATATATGAAATAATATTTTTGGATGATTGTTCAACCGATAACAGCATGGAAGTATTTAATGAATATATTGAAAAGAAAAATATGAGTATAAAAATTAAGGTAAACGAAGTTAACTCGAAATCTGTTTTCAAACAATGGAATAAAGGGATATCTATGGCAAAAGGAGATTATGTGTGGATAGCTGAAGCAGATGATTTATGCGGAAATGAATTTTTAGAAGAAGTAATGGCCGGATTTGAAGAAAATGAAGTAGTTTTGAGTTATTGTCAATCCAAACAGATGGATCCGGAAGGCAGGATTATCTGTGATAACTATTTTAACTATACGGATGACATTGATAGGGATAAGTGGAAGTGTAACTATTTGAGAGATGGAGTCAAAGAAATAAGCGATACGTTAGCTGTTAAAAATACAATACCCAATGTATCGGCGGTGGTGTTTAAAAAGCATGATGTGTCAGGGATTTTAAGTGATTTAACAGGATATAAAGTTGCGGGAGATTGGTTTTTTTATATTTGGATATTACAGAAAGGCAAAATATTTTATAATTCAAAACCGCTGAATTATCATAGAAGACATGACAACAGCGTAACAAAGTCTGAAAATAAGCAATTACATTATAATGAGGTTTTACAGATACAAGACTATGTAATTAAAAATTTTGATATTGATAAAAGGACCAACGAGAAAATATATGAATACAGGAAGAGCTTAAAGGAATATCTTTTAAATCAATAAAATTATTTATAGGTTAGTGAAATATGAATGTTCTTATTTTGGGGGGACAGGGATTTATAGGGCATAACCTTGTCTTGAGGTTATTGGAAAAGGGTTATAATGTAACTATTTTTACAAGAAATATTAGAAAAAATATAAATATTTCTGATTGCAAATATATTAATGGTGAGTTTCAGGAAATACGAAGTTTTAAGAATATACTTGATAATATTGATATTGTATATCATTTAATAAGTACTACCATTCCCGGTAAATCAAATGATAATCCGGTTTATGATATTGAATCCAATGTTATCAGTACTGTTAAATTTCTTGAAATGTGCGGCAACTCAAATGTTAAGAAAATCATTTTTTCTTCTTCCGGAGGAACAGTGTATGGGTACCCCCGATTTATACCTATTCCGGAAGAACACGGTACAAACCCGATTTGCTCTTATGGCATAAGCAAACTTATGATTGAGAAATATCTGTATATGTTTAATGATTTGTATGGTCTGAACTATCAGGTTGTAAGGATATCAAATCCGTATGGTCCTTATCATAATGCATTACAGCAGGGAGTGATAGATGTTTTTTTATCAAACATCTTAAAGAGCAAAACAATTGAAATTTGGGGAGATGGAAGTATATGTAGAGATTTCATATATATAGATGATGTTGTTGATGTATTTTGTACTATGGCTGTTAAGGATGTAGATGCAAAAATATTAAATATCGGAAGTGGAAAAGGAACAACTTTAAATGATTTGATTCATATTATGAAGAATGTAACAGGCGCAGATGTCGATGTTGAGTATAGGAAAGGAAGAAAAGTTGATATTCCCGTTAATATACTTGATGTCTCAAAAGCTTATGAACAGTTGGGCTGGAAGCCTAAAACCGGTTTGGATACAGGTATTAAAATGACATGGGACCGGTTAAAAAATGAAGTTTGATCATTACTACTATGTTGTTAAGGAAAATAATGTCTTCCGGATAGTTTCAATAGCATCGGGAAATACCTAATGGGTCAGGAGAAACTATCCTCCAGAAATTATTTTCCTTACCATGGTTATCATTTTTAAAATGGTAGTATTAATACTTATTGAGGGATAGAAATGGATAACGGAAAAAATAATCTGGTGCGAGATACCAAACGTTTGGATGGTATTGAAATTTTAAGAGGTTTTGCAGCTTCTGCAGTGGTATTTTTTCATGTATGGGCGCTTGCAGGATTTCAAAACAGCAGCAAATTCATCGATGAAGTAGTCAGTTATTTTGGTATGGCAGTTCCTCTTTTCTATGCGTTAAGTGCTTTTTCTTTATTGTATGGATACGAGAAGAAAATTTTTGATGAATTTATTATAAAGAAGTTTTACATAAGAAGATTTTTCAGATTAGCCCCATTATTTTATTGTATGTTAATAATATATTTAATATTTTTATATACAACGTACGGGGTTAAATATGATTTGTCAAATATTCTGGCAAATTTGACATTTACTTTTTCTTTTGTTCCTGCACAGCAGGAAAGTATAGTATGGGCAGGCTGGTCTGTAGGAATCGAATGGATATTCTATTTTATATTCCCTCTTTTTGTTATTGTAACAAGGTCGGTATGGGCTTTGGTTATTACATTTGTTATTTTCTCTATAATATCGATTAATTATCCGAATCTGACCAACAGCTTGACTGCTATATCTCCAAGTATAAATTATATAAACATATTGAAACATATCATGTTCTTTTTGTCAGGTGCGATAGCCTTCAGGCTGATTTTCTTGGCCGAATATATAAAACTTAATTTCAGGTGGATAAAAAAAATAGAAATAGTATGCATTTGTATTGCTGTTTCATTGTTTCCGGTTTTTGAGAAATTTGTGCCGTATGAGCTGCTTCAGTCCATATTTTTCATTATCCTGCTGTTCTGGGCAATAATAGGATATTCGAAGCTTTTTAATAACAGGTTAACCCGTTTTCTGGGCAGAATCAGCTATAGTTTATATCTGCTGCAGCCAATTACCATTGTAGCTTTAAACAAAATCGGAGTTTACAGTTTTATAAGACATTCAGTAAGTAATACGGTATTAGGGTATGTGATTAGTGGAATGGTATCAGTATTTATTGTCAGCCTGCTTTCGTCGATATCTTACTGCTGCATTGAACAGCCGGGGATAAAATTAGGTGATAGAATAATAAAGTATACGAGGAGAGTTTAGCATGAACATTTCGGATTTAACAGATGAAAAATGGTTCCAGGCTTTATCCGGAGAAATACAATTACCTGAGATAGAAATTCCCAAAATGCCATCCGAACAAATACAGTTAAATTTTACGGGAGCAAGCGGAAAAGATACTTTAGAAGCGGCATATGGCTTTTATATTTTAATAAAAGATATATTAAAAGAATTAAATATTCCTATTAATCCTCAAACAAAACTACTTGATTTTGGTTCGGGTTGGGGACGAATAATACGTTTTTGGATAAAAGATATTAAGGAAGAAAATTTGTTTGGCGTAGATCCCCTGCCGGAAATGATTACATTGTGCAAACAGATTATGCCGCGAATTAATTTTATTCAAGTTAACCCGGAGCCGCCAATAAAAGAAATTGAAGATGATACTTTTAACATTGTAACGGCATATTCTGTATTTTCGCATTTGAATGAAGAGTATACAAATAATTGGTTTGCCGAATTTAATAGAGTATTAAAACCTGGGGGATTGCTTGTTATTACAACAAGGTCGAAAATATTTATTGATTATTGCAATCAATTAAGAAAAGAAGATGTTCAAAGTCAGGAGTATAAAAAAACATTACCATTCTGCTTTAATGACTACCATCAATGTATAAAGAATTATAATTCGGGTATGTTTGTTCATCAATCTACTGGCGGCGGAGGGTTATTAAGTTCCGATTTCTTTGGTGAAAGCTGCATACCTAAACAATATTTTGAAAGATTTAATGGAAATTTCAAAATGCACAAGTTTATTGATTATTTATTCTTTGAACCAACGCAGACATGTGCGGTGCTGATAAAAAATGATAGTTTGGGAGTTACTTAAATTATGAAAAAAATTATCCTTCATCCTTTTTTATTTGCAGTGTATCCTATTATTTTTCTCTATTCTTATAATGCGCAAGAGTTATTAATAAACCAAATATACTTGCCGATAATAATATCTTTACTTTCAACATTAGTTATTTGGGGAATAATGGGTTTGTTAATAAAAGATAGAATCAAAGCAGGACTTATAACGACAGTATTTCTTTTGGTATTTTTTGGTTATGGATATACATTTGATTTACTTCGGGTATCCGGAGTAATAGCTGTTAAACATAGGCATTTGTTACCTGTGTTTGTGCTTCTGCTGGGTTATATAATATATTTTATTCATCTTTCGAAGAAAAATTCTGCATTAGAGATACTATCACGTACTTTGAATCTTATGGGAATAGTCTTAATTATTATTAATTTAATTAATATTGTGTCTTTTGAAGTCAAAAAAATGAATTTACAAAAGCAAACTTATACAAGTGATAATGTCAAAACCAATTTAAATAATGCAGATAATTATCCGGATATTTACTTCATAATTATGGATGAATATGCCAGCCTGGATACCATTAAAAATATATGGGGTTATGATAATAGTTGGTTTGCGGACTCATTAAAACAAAAAGGATTTTATGTTGCTGAAAAAAGCACGGTTAAATATTATGAAACCACAAAAGCAATTCCCAGCTATCTGAATATGGAATATGTCGATTCAAAGCTTGACATGGTAACTTGCTTTCAAAAGCTGAATAATAACCAAGTGTCAGAGTATCTTATGGGAATGGGATATGAAATTGTTGCTTTTGACAACTTGTATGCTCTGAATCCCGGTAAAGGTAAATTTACATCAGATTATCAATTCGACTTTAAGGAAGCCGGAGCAGAAGTAAAATCAGCAGATGATTTTTCTATGATTTTAATAAACAATACAATGCTAAGAGCTTTCAACTATTTATTTAAATTAAGCTATACTTATAATATGAGCCGCAACGCAACACTTTATACTTTAAGCAAACTAAAGGAAATCCCAACTGAGGTTCCAGATCCTAAATTTGTATATGTTCATTTGCTGTGCCCGCATACACCCTTTGTTTTTGATATAAAAGGTAAAGAGGTTGATCCGGTTAACAACAGCAATTGGAGAGATAAAAAATATTATTTGGAGCAATATATATACATAACTAAAGAAATGGAAAAAACAATTGATGAAATACTAAAAAATTCAAAAACACCTCCGGTTATTATTCTCCAATCCGATCATGGTCCAAGAGGCAACAGCAGTCCAAATCCATCTGAAAACATTGATATTCCAACAGAAGAAAAGTTAAAGATATTTAACGCTTATTATTTGCCGAACGTTAATAAGAACATTCTAAAGGAAAATGTTTCACCCATTAATACATTCAGAATTATTTTCAATACTTATTTTAAAGACAAATTTGAATTGTTGGAGGACTAAATGGCAAAGCTGCGGAATTTCCAAAAATTTATTATACATTCAGTTATTATAATAGTTTTTATTTGTTACTTATTTTCGGCCGACTATATTTTTAATCAAATAATAACTGTGAAAGGTGAAGCAAAGTTGTATAACTTCGATTTACCCGAAAGTTATTCAAACATACTATTCGCCCTTGGTGAAGTAAACCAAACCAAAATAGGATGGAAAGATGTTGTCAGATTTGATGGATGGGCTTTTGTTGAAAGAGTAAATGCTAAAAACCAAAAAATCTTTCTAGTACTTAAATCAGAATCAAATAAGTACATTTTTGATACTGTATCAGAATATAGGATAGATCTGCCGGTGGCTTTCAAAGTGTACGATATGAATCTGCAAAATGCTGGATTTAATTCCATACTATCAAAGGATGTTATTAAAGATGGAGTATATTGTTTGGGTTTTTGCTTAAAAAACAATGGTGAGACTTATTTCTCATACAGCAATCACTATTTTACAAAAAGTGGAGATGCTTTTTTTCAGACTCCATATTAAGCTCCCCTTCTATCTTCCCCTCACATCAAGGGGAAGGAAAAGAATGGCTTCGAAGGAATACTTTTTCTCTCCCTTGATGTGAGGGAGAGCTAGAGAGGGAGTAAGGTTGAAAGAGTGGCAAAGACCACAGGTTAACATATACTGATAAGGAAATTATTATAGAAGGAGATAGAAAATGAAGGACTTAAAAAAACTTTTATCAATAATATGTTTGTTTTTATTAACATTTGTTACAATTTTGAAACCCGTTTATGCATATCTTGACCCTGGGACAGGAAGTTTAATTGTTCAAATTCTTATCGGGGGTATTGTTGCTGTAGGAGCAGCAATTAAAATGTATTGGGTGAGAATTGTGGGATTTTTTTCGAGGAAGGAAAATAAGAAAGGATGAATACATTGAAATCAGGAGCTGAGGAGAGTTCCTTCCGTGACCCGGGCGGTTTTCTTTTCTGGGAGGAAGGAAATATTTTCAGGCAGATAAATGCAGAGTACAAGGAAAATTATGATTGCTTGATAAGCTCGGGACTATATAAAAGACTGACTGAAGAAAATCTGTTGATTCCACATACTGAAGTGAGTTCGGAAAAAGCAGGAATTTCTTCTGCTTACAAGATAATAAAACCTGAAATGCTGGACTTTATAACATATCCTTATGAGTGGAGCTTCAGCCAGCTAAAGGATGCAGCATTAACTACAATAAATATTCAAAAAATCGCTTTGGAATATGGAATGTCATTAAAGGACAGCAGCGCATACAATATACAGTTCATGGATGGCAGGCCTATTCTGATAGACACCCTTTCATTTGAGAAATACGAGGAAGGCAAGCCGTGGATAGCCTACAGGCAGTTCTGCCAGCATTTTCTTGCCCCGCTGGCATTGATGAGCTATAAGGATATAAGATTAAGTCAATTATTGAAGGTATATATCGACGGGATTCCCTTGGACCTTGCGAGTTCGCTTTTACCTTGGCGTACAAGGTTTAAGTTTTCAACATTAATGCACATCCATCTTCATGCTGGAAGCCAGAAGAGTTTTTCGGACAGAAAAGTAAATGTAAAAAATATCAAGATGAGCCGGTTTGGTTTAACAGCAATGATTGACAGTTTGGAAAATGCAGTTAGGAATATAAGATGGAAACCCAAGGGAACAGAGTGGGGAGATTATTACAGTATTACCAACTATTCGGAAGAGTCATTTTATGATAAGAAAAAGCTGGTAGAAGAATTCCTGACAAAAATAGATTCAAAAACAGTATGGGACCTGGGAGCAAATACTGGGGTGTTCAGCCGTATCGCTTCCGAAAAAGGGATAAAGACAATAGCGTTTGATATCGACCCGGCTGCTGTTGAAAAGAATTATTTACACACTAAAGAAAAGTCAGAGCAAAACATTTTGCCGATGCTTATTGATTTAACAAATCCAAGTCCTTCTATAGGGTGGGATAATCAGGAAAGAATGTCCTTAAAGGAAAGAAAGCATCCGGATACAGTATTTGCGCTTGCGTTGATCCATCATCTGGTAATATCAAATAATTTACCGTTTTACAGAATAGCCGGATTTTTCAATAGCATTTGTGAAAATCTTATTATTGAATTTGTTCCTAAAAGTGATTCACAAGTACAGAAACTGCTGGCTGCGAGAGAGGACATCTTTGTTGAGTATACAAAGGAAGACTTTGAGAAAGTATTTGGAGAATATTTCAGCATTGAGAGATGTGAATGTGCTGGGCAATCCGAAAGATTTTTGTATTTGATGAAGGCAATTTTAAAATTTTAG
>DHFP01000200.1:5449-10976 GCA_002402315.1 Clostridiales bacterium UBA4821 | reverse complement strand
TTTTGCTTCATGAATTCGCCGTAGTTATAGCCCTCTTTATGGTGAAGCTTGATGCCTTTTTCATCTTCCAGCTTCTTTTCCAATTCATCTGCAAGGGCTTTGATATGTGTTGTTGATGTACCACTGCAAATTACAAAGTAATCAGATATCAATGTTACATCTCTGACATTCAGTACCTTGATATCTTTTGCCTTTTTATCCTCTAAAGCATCTACAATAAAATCCAAAACTTCACTTGACCAATTACTCAACTAAACATCCTCCTATTCTAGTCACAAGCTTTTATACCGGGCTGGGGGTTTCTTAATATAAGATTATTTCGTGCCTTCACCGTATCAGGATGAATCAGGCTGCCCTTCGAGATTACATGCTTTATAGTCAGATCCATTCCCATCAGTAAAGCGGCATCAAGGTCAGCAAAAGCAATCCTTCTTAAATCTTCAACTTCCGGGAAGTTTCTCCCTTCGGCTATAAAGTCGGCAAGGCAGATAATTTTTGCCAACAAACCCATATCCTCACAACCGGTGGTATGATATCTTATGGCAGTGAGAATTTCCCGGTCATGTACATCAAATTCTTTTCTTGCCAGTTCTGCTCCAATCGGAGCATGTAACAAACCCGCCTCCGATTTTTGAATACTATCTATCAATATACCAAATTCATCTGCAAGTTTCAATAACTGCTCTTCTGATAAACCTTTGGCACAATCGTGCAACAACCCCGCTGCTGCAGCCTTATGTTCATCTACTCCATAATGCTGTGCCAATCTTATAGATGCATCTCTCACAGCAAGTGAATGTGCAAACCTTTTCGGGGTTAACATACTCTGAAGTTTACACTTTACTTGTTCGATTGTCATGCAATCATCTCCAACAAATTCAGGATTTATATAAATTATTCGTATATATGTATTCTCTAACCTCTTTAGGCACTAAATATCTTATGCTTTTATTGCTTTTAACCCTTTGCCGGATTTCTGTAGATGTAACCGGCACCAAAGGTATTTGCAATACCTCAATGCTGCATCCTTCATCTCTGAGTACACTAACATTATACTTCAACTTTTCCTCCCACTGTCCGGGACGTGTAACTGCTATGAATTCTATCTTTGTTATAAGCTCGTGAGCATTCTTCCAGTTTAGGATGTCCCCTGCATTATCTGCTCCAATAACAAAGTAAAGCTTACATCTGCTTCCCAATAATTCTATCATCTGATTTACCGTGTCTATTGTATAGGAATAGCCCTTCCTCTTAGCCTCTATATCCAGTATCTTAAAAAATGGATTTGAGGTTACCGCGCACTCAACCATATTATACCTATGAACCGATGACGCCATACCATCATAGTCTTTATGGGGCGGATTACCTGAAGGTATAAAGAATATGCAATCAAGATTCAGTTCTTCCCGTACTCTCTCAGCAGCAAGTAAGTGACCGTAATGAATGGGATCAAATGTTCCTCCCATTATTGCTGCCCGGTTGATTTCTATGCTTTTCATATATTAGATTTATTTACCCCTTCTTAGAGCTTATCCGCAAATAAGCTCTAAATTTCTGTTAAAGAGTATAACATTAATTCATGTATTTATCAATTTTCTTGAGACATTAACTTTATTTACAGCTAAACTGTATTATTATATAATTATTTACAATCAACCAGGGAGGTAAGAAATGAAAATCTTATTTTTAGCCATCTCAGCAGGCGGAGGTCATATGAAGGCTGCTGAGTCTTTAAAATCATATATAGAAGAAAAGCATCCAGACTCCAAAACTATGTTGGTAGATTCTTTAAGATACATAAACCCTATTGTTGATAAACTAATTATCGGTAGTTATCTTAATACACTCAAAAATACTCCTAAAATATATGGTAAGCTTTATGATATTGCGGAATCCGGAGATAATCTATCTGATGTGAGCCAGACAATGAATAAAATAATTTCCTATAAAATAAGGCGTCTTATAAGGGAGTTTGTTCCTGACCTTGTAGTCTGTACTCATCCCTTTCCACTTCAAATGCTTACAAATTTAAAAAAGAATTCTGTCATTAAAAGTAAAGTTGTTACCATACTTACGGATTTCACTGCACACCCATTCTGGCTGGACGATGCGGTTGATGCATATGTAGTGGCACATCCGGGTATGAAATTTGAAATGGTTAACCGTGGTATCCGGGAAGATATTATTCATTCCCTCGGTATCCCAATATCAAAGAAATTTCTCAAGCAGTATGATAAGGCTGAAATAAGAAAAGAACTCGGATTACAAGATATCACTACTATTCTTGTGATGGGAGGGAGTCTTGGGTTTGGTGATATAAAAGAAACCTTCCTTGCCCTGTTGAACAGTCAAAAAAAGCTTCAGATTATCTTAGTTGCAGGCAAAAATTCCAAATTAATAAAACGAGTAGAAGAGTACTCGCTAAATTTCGACAAGCCAGTAAAGATTTTTGGTTATACTGAGCTGATCCCTGAACTTATGTCAGCTTCTGACTTTATAATTTCAAAACCTGGTGGTATAACAGTAAGCGAAGCTCTGGTAAAAAACCTGCCTCTGATATTAATATCCCCTATTCCGGGTCAAGAAGAGAAAAATGCCAGATTTCTTCAAAATAGCGGCATTGCAGGACGGATTTACCCCAAGCAGAATGTAGAAGAGGTACTATTTCAGATAATGGATAATCCTTTGAGAATCCAACATATGAAAGAAATGGCTCGGTATCTTGCCCGTCCTAATGCCACCCGGGATATTGTCAAATTGTTTGAGGAACTTATGAAAACCTAAATCTCCCGTCTTCCCTCCAACGCTTTTGAAAGAGTAACCTCATCAGTATACTCAAGGTTTCCTCCAACAGGTATGCCATGTGCTATTCTGGTTGTCTTTATCCCTAATGGCTTTAATAGCTTTGATATATACATAGCTGTTGCTTCACCCTCAACATTAGGATTAGTAGCCAATATTACTTCGTCGACCTTTCCATCTTTTATTCTATCCAGCAGCTCTTTAATCTTTATGTCGTTTGGTCCAATTCCATCCATTGGGGAAATCGCGCCATGCAATACATGATAAGTCCCTTTGTATTCCCTTGTTCTCTCCATTGCTATTACATCTTTTGGGTCTTCTACTACACATATTATATTAACATGCCTTCTATCATTGCTGCATACGGGACATAAGTCTGAATCACTTATATTATGACAGGTGGAACAGTGTTTAACCTTCATACGAGCATCTATTAAAGCATTAGCCAGATTTTCCACATTTTCCTGAGAAGAATTTAGTACATGAAAAGCTAGTCTCTGAGCCGTTTTATGCCCTATGCCCGGCAGCTTCTCAAATTCTTCTATTAACCTTGCGATTGGTGCAGCATAAAATTCCATAGTATTCACTCTCTTCCTGAGCAGCAAAAAATCATCTCAGGACTGTCTTTAAAACAGTCCCGGTATTCCTCCAGTTATTTTTTTCATTTCTGAGTTAACCATCTCATCTGCTTTTCTAAGTCCTTCATTAACAGCAGCAAGAATAAGATCCTGCAACATTTCTATATCCTCAGAATCCACAACCTCGGGCTTTATTTTTATTTCTTTCAATTCTTTCTTGCCATTAACAATAACTGATATTGCTCCTCCACCCGAACTGGCTTCAACTAATCTTTCTTTCATTTCTTCTTGTACCTTCATCATATCTTTTTGCATTTTCTCTGCTTGCTTCATAATATTACCCATGTTTCCTCCAAATCCCGGAAAACCCTTACCCATAAAACTCCCTCCAAATATTTATTTATTTTTCGTAAATTATTATATAGTAATAATGTCCGGCTAACAATACCGAACTCATTCATCTATAATTTTCATCGGAATATCAAGCTTTTGAGCTATCTCTGCAACCTTATCCGCCCCATTACTCCGAACACCTTTATCTTCCTTGATAATCCTGGCATTATTATCATCTGCCATGCATTTAATATTCATATCCTCTCCTGTAACTTTTTTGACAGCATCTTTAAGTACGGTAAGGTTTTCAGCTTTAGATATTACTGTCTTTCCAAATTCAGCTGATGATTTGCTAAAGATAATTCCTATAGTTTTGTCATCAAGTCTGGCTGCCTTAGTACCAATCAAATTAGCGTACAGAACCATTTTCCCGCTGTTCTTCAGCTGTGCCACTATCTTATCCCAGCTTTCAATTTCATCTCTAATACCAGTATTAATATCCCGTATACCAGGTTTTATTTTATTTGATTTATCTTCTCCAATTGGAGTACTTCCGGGTTCCACACACTTACTCTGTTTTTGAATCCGGGTTGGGTTGAACCCGGTTATGGTTGACTCAATTTTAGCTATTCTCTCTTCTAACAAGCTGGCATCTGCCTGCACCTGGCCACTGCATAGTTTGACCATTTCTACCTCTACCATTACTCTAGGCATTGAAGCCCATTTAAGATTAGACTCAAGTTCTGACAATGATCTTATTATTCCTATCAGTTGTGTCTGGTTAAACTTTTGCGAGATATCTCTTAACTCTAATATATCTCCTGCCGTTAAATAGATTCCTCCAGTAGATTGAGTGGATTGGTACACAAGAATGTCACGGAACAGCCTTACTAAGGATGATATAAACTGAGATAGGCCTTTCCCCTCACTTAAAAGTCCATTTACTATATTGATACATGCAAGAAGGTCTTTTTCTGATATTGCTTCAGATATATCCAGTAACATCTCTTCTGTAGGAATACCTATAACTTCAATTACCTTTTGTTTGGTTATTATACTATCACCATCTATACACTGATCCAATATGCTTATCGCATCTCTCAGTGCACCGTCAGCAATCCTTGTTATAAGTTCAAGGGCTTCTTCCTCAATATTTGCCCCGCTGTCTTTTACAATGATCTTCAATCTACCACTCATGTCCTCCCTGCTAATTTGCCTGAATTCAAATCTTTGGCACCTTGACAGAATTGTAGCAGGCAGTTTATGCGGTTCTGTTGTCGCAAGTATAAAAACTACATGCTTGGGCGGTTCTTCCAATATTTTTAGCAATGCATTAAAAGCTCCTGTAGAAAGCATATGCACTTCATCTATAATATAAACCCTGTACTTTGAAACTGATGGCGTATAGAAAACTTCATCCCTTATTGCCCTAACATCATCAACACTATTATTTGAAGCCGCATCTATTTCTACTACATCCATTATGTTTCCTGATAAAATACCGGTGCAAATCTCACACTCGTTGCATGGATTGCCTTTTTGAGGATTAAGACAATTAACAGCTCTTGAAAGAATTTTTGCTGTAGTAGTTTTTCCTGTTCCTCTACCACCTGAGAACAAATATGCGTGGGCAATTCTTTGGCTAACCACTTGCCTCGTGAGTATTTTAGCTATACTTTCCTGCCCCACAAGATCATCAAAAACTGTCGGCCTCCATTTTCTATATAGAGCAATATAAGACATATAATCTCCCTTTTACATAATAATAGGATAGCATAAGTGCTATCCTATTATAACATATGAAGAATAGTTTT
>DHFP01000200.1:0-5425 GCA_002402315.1 Clostridiales bacterium UBA4821 | reverse complement strand
GAAAAATCATCTAGCCACTTAGCAGAACCCTTATTCACGGATAAGCTCTAAGCTTATTGTTCAAAATCATCTTTAAATATTTGTGCTCCTTTAGCTTTAAACAGCTCAGACAGTACATCAACTACTCTGGGGCTGAACTGGGTATCCCTACCTTTAACAATCTCTCTTACAGCATCTTCTTCAGTCATAGCTTTTCTATAAGCTCTGTCCGACGTCATAGCATCAAGTGCATCTGCAACCGAAATGATTTGGGCTTCAATTGAAAGCTGCTCATTTGTAATACCGAAGGGATACCCTTTGCCATCCCACCTTTCGTGGTGGTGTGTAATGGCCTTCATGGTTCCATCTGTCAGTCCAACAGGTTCCAGAATCTTATTGCTTATAGTGGGATGCTTCTTAATTTGCTCATACTCATCCAGGGTAAGCCTTTGCGGTTTACTGAGAATTGCATCCGGGACACCAATCTTGCCAATATCATGGAGTATGCCTGCTACACGCACCTCATCTATTTGTTCTTTAGACAGTCCCATCTTTTCAGCCAGTATCACGGCATACTTGGATACCCTGTGAGAATGTCCTTCTGTATATTTATCTTTAGCCTCAATAGCTGCAATCAAAGCATTAACAGTCTTTATAAAATTTCTTTTAGATAAATCATATAATCTCGCATTTTCAATAGCAATGGCTGCATTATTTGCAATAGAAGATAGAAGGCTCTTCTGCCGGGAAGTAAACTTTCCGGTTGTTCCAACCGTTAAAACACCTAACCATTTATCATTGTTTTTTATTGGCGTCATCAATAATTCGTTTATCTTTTCCTTAGGTTTTTTTGTAGAATTAATCTTTTTAATTAGATTGCTCTGTTCAACATCATGTTTTATTACAGAACCATCTGTTTCAAATACTTTTCTAAAAAGGGGATTTTTTATGTCATATACTGAAAAATCACTAACACTCTTAACTTCTCCTATAACATACTCCCCTGCATAAGCCGCGGGAATCAGATAGTTCCCTGTCTCATCAAGCAGCCTTAGAGTACAAAGAGGATTCTTTAACACCCTGCATATTTCATGCACTACTAGATTTGAAACATGATTAATCTCAAGTGTAGCATTCAATTTCCTGCTTAAATTATTAATGGTAGCCAATTCCTTGTAAGATGCGATTATTTCCTCCTCCATTTTCTTTTTTTGAGTAATATCCCGGAGGATTGCCTGCAATCCTATAATTTCACCATCGTAAACAAAGTTAGTTAATGTAGCTTCAGACAATACTATCCGGCCGTCTTTAGTTACAAGCTCCAGTTCCAACATTAAGGAATTCTTAGTTTTTAAACCATTACTTACTTTTTCAAAAAAGCTATCTGAAATATCGGGTTTAATCAGTTCCTTGATATTTCTACCCTCAACTTCTTCCCTGCTATAACCAAGTATATCTTTAACCATGTTATTGATAAAATATATACTTCCGTCCAACCTGATTACACAAACTATATCAGTAATATTCTTAACCAGTGAATAATACTTTTGTTCGGAATCATTCAACTGGTTTATAGTTGCCTGCAACTGGCCATACGATGCCTCTAATTCTATATTAGTCTGCTGTATCTCCATATTTTTTGCATATATCTCTAACGCCTGAAACTCTATTTCTTTCTTGTCTCCTTTAAGCTTCTCTGTCATTGCTTTATATGCTAATTCCAGTTCAGTAAATTCTTCAGATGTCAGGAATGAAGTTTTATGCTCAAAATCTCCAGTCTGTACCGCTAAAATGCCCTTCTTAATTTCGCTTAATACTTTCGTCCACATTTTATTTGCATCATAATAACTTTTTAAAAACAAAAAAAAGCTAAGGACAAGTGTCAAAAATGCCCCTAACTTGATAATGCTATCATTACTCTCAAATGAGGTATATCCATTAGAGCCCAATATATAAACTAGGGCTATAAAAAAAATTATGGGTGTTACTGTCGCCATGAAGAACATTAAAAACATCTTTAGTTTAAATTTTGTGACCTTCATTCTTATGTACCCACTTCCAATATTTATATATCTTTGTAAGTAAATGATATTTAATACGATATTAATTAAAGCTAAATTCTGCGAGAACAGTAAGAAACCGATTGAATTTGCAAAAAAGTGAGACTTTACTACTTATGGAATGATAAACTCACATTTTTTAAGAGGCTATTATTTTATCATTCCATAATGATTGTATTTATGTCATTTTTAATTATAACATATCATTAAAAAAGTTTGAAGATTTTTGTCAAAATCCTTCCAAAGATTAATATAAATTTTGTAATACTATTGTAATATTATAATATTTATATTAAAAGCAACCGGAGGGATAGTTTTCACCATCCCTCCGAAAATATTTGATTGGCTGTGCACCTTTTCTTCGACACACTCCCTACAAGCGATGCACCTATAGTTAGCTCAAACCAGGCAGCCTCACGGCACATAAGAGTGACTCCTTACCGCTGCTTCCTTCCGGATCTGACGGGGTTCATAGATTCCTATTGCGCAAGACCTGATTCTCATTACTACTTTTATGAGCCGGACCTTACAGGAAATGGCCTATGAAAGGAGTTAAGCCCTGCTATAGCGGATTGCAGGTACAGGGCACCGCTACCTCCCCGCCTAGCACAGCCAAAAATTCAGCTTTATTATATAAAACTATTTTGTTAGTTTTAACAGCTATATAATTATAAGCTACCCGGCCTGAATAATCAATATCAAAATAATTACATCTTCAAATTGAAGTTTTCTGGAAGATATAATTTTTGCGGAGTAAGTACATACCTAACCGTCTATAATTTTCTCATATATCCTTTTTAGGATATTAAATATTTCACCTGCACAAGCTTTATAAACCTCCGCCGGCATTCCATAAGGATCGGTAATATCCAGGTTTTTGTTGTCTATTCCATCTTCGTCCAGGTATGCAAATTCTGTTAGTGTATATACCTTGTCTTGCGCTCCAGGATAAATCTGTATGATGTGTTGTTTATGCTGAGCCGTCATGCTTAATATTAACTCTGCTGAATCAACCATTTCCTTTGTCAATCTCTTTGCCCTATGCTCATTCAAATCAGCTCCAAACTCCCTTATAACCCGAATAGCATTTGCACTGGCTGTTTCACCGTCCTTAGCAAATATTCCTGCTGAACTGATTTCGACTTCACTTAGTTTATCCTGAGAACCAACAACATTTTTAAACAAGGCTTCAGCCATACAGCTTCTACATGTATTGCCAGTACAAACAAACAACACCTTTCTCACATCATCACCCCGTCACACATTAATAACGTTATATCCTGCCGCTCTAATCATTCTATTCATTATCGCTATTCCTATTCCGCTCCTATCTATACCCTCTGTAAGTATAACATCCATTCCTTTCTCATCAAAAAAGCGGAGAAGTCTAAAAAAATTGGCTGCTATGGTCTCCGGCTTTTCCCTATCTCCGGCCGATAGGATCTCCCCATACACATAGTAATCCTTGGTTTGTTCAGTGGCCATTATACCAACTCTTTTATTTTGCTTTATATGGTTTTGAGCTTGCTTGTTAATCTCTGCTATCAGCTTATCTAAAGGTCCATCTACCACAATCACTTTAGCCCTTGGTGAATAATGCTTATATTTGACTCCTGGGCTTCTAGGTTTTGTACTTTGAGTTTCCAGCTTACTGTAAACATACTTATCAACCACTACCCGTCCTAACGTTTTCTCTATCTGCTCAGGCGTAACTCCCCCCGGTCTTAATATGACCGGTTCATTTCCAGTGATATCCAACACTGTAGACTCTAATCCAACAGCACAATCACCACCGTCAATAATTACATCAACCTTATTATTCAAATCGTTAATAACATGTTCAACTCTGGTTGGACTTGGAGAGCCTGAAATATTGGCGCTAGGAGCCGCAACAGGTATATCGGCATATTTTAACAGCAATAACGCTGCCGGATGGTTCGGCATACGTATACCTACTGTATCCAGGCCCGCAGTAACCAGCTCAGGTATCCATGATGACTTTTTCATAACCAGTGTAAGCGGACCCGGCCAGAATTTTTCAGCCAGTTTAAAGAAGATGTCCGGAATTTCCGAAACAAGTTCATTAATCTGATTAATGTTCCATATATGTACAATAAGAGGATTATCAGAAGGTCTTCCCTTTGCAGCAAATATCCTGTTTACCGCATCTTCATCCAGCGCATTGGCACCTAAACCGTATACCGTCTCGGTAGGAAAAGCCACTGTGCCGCCCTTCTTCAATACTTCTGCAGCATAGCTTATTGACTGAAATTCCGGTTCTATCTTGTCCACTTTAAAAATTTTGGTCAATTTATATAATCCCTCCACCCAATAACGTTATGTTTAGGAATGATAAAACAATAAATTCCCATTTTTAAACCGGCTAGTTTCCGCAAATACTTCGTTGTCGTCAGTTGCAATAACACCATTATTACGCCTTCCTCCGCCTTGTATTTGCAAAAACTATCTCGCTTTAAAATCGGGTTTTATTATTTCATCATTCCTTAGTTTAATATGTTTATTTACTTTTTTCAACCCCGCGATAAAACTCAAATGTGAACAAAGGCTACAAAAATTCCACACAGCACCCCGAGCATATTGCCAATAGATGATACCCTGCCCCTATGAAGCTTTTTAGCCTCCGGCATGAGTTCGCTTGAAACTATATAAATCATTGCACCTCCTGCAAATCCCAGGCATAAAGCTATCACCTGCTGGGAAATCCCTCCGAGTATTGCTCCGAGAAAAGCTCCAAAAGCTGTCGGAAGACCTGAGAGTATAACCAGCATAAGTGCTTTAACCCTGGATACGCCGCCTAACCTTAAGGGCAGTGCTACAGCCATTCCTTCGGGAATATCGTGAATTGCAATTACAACTGCTATGCTCAATCCTAATCTCATTGAGGCCTCAAAACCGGATCCTACTGCAATACCTTCAGGAAAATTATGAAGCGAAATGCCAATAGCCATGAGGATACCCGCCTTCAGAATTGTACTTTTATCAAGAGACTTGCGTATTATTTTCATTCTCTTTACAAGGTCGTCAAGTATCATTATCATAGCGGTGCCGATTATGAAACCCAAGCATCCTATCCCTACTCCGCCAAGTTTGAATGCCTCAGGCAGGAGGTCAAAGCAAACAACCGACATCATTAGACCTGCAGAAAATTCAAGAATAAATCCCATTAGCCTTCGTGAATTACTTTTTATAACAAAAGCAATTAATCCTCCCAGCCCCGTCCCTATAACTCCTGACAACAGACCCAGCAAGGATACCTCTAATATATGCATCATATCAGACCTCCTCAAAAGCACCTCCCAACAATTGTATTCACCTGTTATAAAGATATAACAGTTTAAAACTTCAATTTACCAAATTGCCAATTA
>DHFP01000255.1 GCA_002402315.1 Clostridiales bacterium UBA4821 | reverse complement strand
GCGTCGATAAAGTAGAAGATTTTGCCGTTGGGGACTTTTAATTAGTTATTGTAAAAAGTTTAAAGCTATGTTAGAATGTGAAACAAATCATATTGTTACAGACAGTGAAAGGGAGAGTAAGTGTACAGGATTTGTAAAGAGAGAGGATGCCGCCGGGCTGAAAGCATCCTTACAATGAAATTCATTGAAGTTCACCCTGGAGTCCTGCTGTTGAAAGGTTTACAAGTAGATGGCAGCGGAGAGATCCGTTAAAGCGTTCGAGAGTCTGGCTAAAGAATAGCTGGAAATTCGGGTGGTACCGCGTGGGTTATACCCTCGTCCCTATATTATTTAGGAACGGGGGTTTTTCATTGTAAAAAAAACCGTATAGTATAAAGAAAGGGGATATTTATGAAAGAGCAGTTGGAAAATATGAGAGCGAATGCCGAGAAAGAGATTGCTCAAGCAGGTTCTACACAACAGCTTGAAGCGCTTAGGGTGAAGTACTTGGGTAAAAAAGGCGAATTGACAACAGTGTTAAGGGGCATGGGAAGCCTTAGTACAGAAGAAAGGCCTGTTATTGGACAGATGGCCAATGCTATAAGGGAAGGCTTGGAGCAAAGGCTTGAACAAGCTGTACAAGAGCTGTCGGCGAAGGAGAAGGAAGAAAAGCTAAGAAATGAGTTTATTGATATAACCATGCCCGGGAAGAGAAAAATAATAGGTCACAAGCATCCACTCTCAATAGTGGTGGATGAGATTGAAGAAGTATTCCTGGGGATGGGGTACGAGATAGCGGAAGGTCCGGAGATTGAGTATACTTATTATAATTTTGACGCACTGAATATACCTGAGACTCATCCGGCCAGGGACTTACAGGATACTTTCTATATAAATGACAAGATTATATTAAGGACTCAGACTTCTCCGGTCCAGGTTCGTGTAATGCAAAACAGAAAACCGCCTATAAAGATAATATGTCCAGGAAAAGTTTACAGGTCTGATGCTGTTGATGCAACTCACTCTCCGGTTTTCCATCAAATAGAGGGGCTTGTGGTTGACAAGGGCGTAACTATGGGAGACTTAAAGGGATCTTTAGAGGTATTTGTTAAGGCTGTTTTTGGAGAAGATGTAAAGATAAGATTAAGACCGCACCATTTCCCATTCACCGAACCAAGCGCCGAGGTAGATGTATCTTGTTTCATATGCGGCGGAGATGGGTGCCGTGTATGTAAAGGTGAAGGCTGGATTGAAATACTAGGTGCAGGTATGGTTCATCCCAAGGTGCTGGAACGGTGCGGAATTGATCCTGAAGTTTATACCGGATTTGCATTTGGTCTGGGAGTTGAGAGAATTGCAATGATACGGTTCGCAATAGAGGATATGAGGCTGTTGTATGAGAATGATTACAGGTTTTTGAAGCAATTTTAAGTATAGAGAGGTGTAGAAATAATGAAAGTTCCATTGAGTTGGTTGAAGGATTATGTAGACATTGAGAATATAGAACCTAAGAAGCTGGCAGATGAGCTTACTATGTCAGGTTCTAAGGTAGAATCCATTGAAGAACCGGGTAAGGATATTTCCAATGTAGTGGCAGGCAAAATCATTTCGCTTGAGAAGCATCCGGATGCCGATAAGCTTCAAGTATCAAAGGTAGATGCAGGCACAGTGGTTTTACAGGTGGTTACCGGTGCAACAAATATCAAGGCAGGAGATATTATACCTGTTGCAAAGCACGGAGCTGCACTGCCCGGAGGTAAGAAGATAAGTAAGGGTAAGTTAAGGGGAGTAGAGTCTGAGGGAATGATGTGCTCAATCCAGGAACTGGGACTTTCGAGGTATGATTATCCGGAAGCCCCTGAACATGGGATTTTCGTGCTGAACCAGAGCTGTAAGCCTGGAACTGATATTAGGGAAGTACTGGGCCTAAATGAAACAATAATAGAATTTGAGATAACTCCAAATCGCCCGGACTGTCTTTCCATCGTAGGTTTAGCACGTGAAACAGCTGTAACGTTTCAAAGAGAGCTTAAAAGCCCCTCTACCTTTGGGAGAGGGGTTGGGGGTGAGGGCGCTCAGAACTCAGCACTCAGGACTCAGGACTGTAAAGTCTCCATTGAAATTCTTGATCCTGACCTATGCTCCAGGTACGTTGGAAGAGTAGTCAAAAATATAAAGATTGGCCCCTCTCCGGAATGGATGAGAAAAAGGCTCAGGGATGCAGGTATGAGGCCAATAAACAACATAGTTGATGTAACTAACTATGTTATGCTTGAGTTGGGCCAGCCCATGCATGCCTTTGACTTTGACAAGATACAGGGGAAGAAAATCATAGTCAGAAGAGCCAAGGAAAGAGAAGTATTGGTAACCCTTGATGATCAGGAAAGAAAGCTTAATCCCAATATGCTCGTGATAGCTGATGCAAATAAGGCTGCTGCGGTAGCTGGAGTCATGGGCGGAGCCAATTCCGAGGTGACTGAGGAAACTACTACCATACTCCTTGAGTCTGCAAATTTTAAAGGGAGTTCAGTCAGACTGACAGCCAAGGCATTGGGATTCAGAACTGAAGCATCGGCAAGGTTTGAAAAAGGACTTGATATTGAAAATACAGTAAGGGCAATGAATAGAGCGGTTCAGCTTCTAGAGGAGATGGGTGCAGGCAAGGCAGAAGATGGCTATGTTGATTGTTACCCTGTAAAAAGTCAGCTGCGGACTATTACATTCAGGCCGGATAAAATAAATGCCTTACTCGGTACTGAAATTGACACAGAATATATGATTAAATTATTCAGGTTGCTTAAATTAGAGGTTAACGAGGAAAATATGACTGTTTCAATACCTTCATTCAGGGAAGATATTGAAGGTGAAGCTGATCTTGCAGAAGAGGTTGCAAGGTTTTATGGATACAATAATATCAAATCCAGCCTGTTTTCGGGTGAGACTACCCAAGGAAGGAAAACCCTTAAACAAAAAGTTGAGGATATGTGTAAGCATGTAATGAATGCCCAGGGACTTTCTGAGATATATACTTACTCTATGATCAGTCCTAAGAGTCTGGATATGATAAGGACTGACACGTCAAGCAAGCTAAGGGACATGGTTATGATTGCCAATCCACTTAGCGAAGAACACAGGGCTATGAGAACTACAACCATTTCCAGTATGCTTGAGGTGCTTGCCAGGAATTATTCCAGGAGGATTCCAGCGGTAAGGTTGTTTGAATTATCTTATGTATATTTGCCAAAAACCCTGCCGCTTACTGAACTGCCGGAAGAAAAAGAGATTCTTTCAATTGGATTGTATGGAGATGAAGATTTTTATTCCCTAAAGGGAGTGGTTGAAGAACTGCTGGCTTACCTCGGTATTAATGATTACCAACTGGTAAGGGGTGATGATAATGCATTTCATCCCGGCCGTACGGCTGAAATAAGAATTGCGGGCAAAAAAGCAGGGGAAATAGGGGAGGTTCATCCGGATGTACTTGAAAATTACGGACTCAACACAAGAGTCTATGTAGGCGCTATTGAACTAGACCATCTTATTACTAATGTAAACTTAGTACACCAGTACAAACCTTTGCCAAAGTATCCTGCAGTAGACAGAGATATTGCCATGGTGGTCAGGGATGAAATTTCAGTAGGACAGATAGAGCAAACCATTAAGTCTAAAGCAGGAAAGCTTTTGGAAGAATTAGCGCTCTTCGATGTTTATAAGGGTGGACAGATAACCAAAGGCTATAAGAGTGTAGCATATTCCCTGAGTTTCAGGGCAAATGACAGGACTCTTACCGATGAAGAGGTAAATAAGGTTATGGAAGGTATTACGAAAGGACTAAAGGATAGCCTTGATGCTGAATTAAGGCAGTAAAAATTTTTTGGAGTGGATATATATGGACTATGAAGTTAAAACGGCTCAAGGCTTTAGATGCAGCATAAATGTTCCGGGGTCAAAGTCAATTACTAATAGGGCTTTAATTATAGGGGCTCTTGCAGAAGGAAAGACTGTGCTCAGAAATGTTCTATTTAGTGATGATACGGGATACATGATGGATGCACTTGACAAACTGGGATTTTCAGTTGATGCCGATCAGAATAGCAAAGTAGTTGCAATAACAGGGAAAAGGAGCGGCATATTAAAGGGACAATGCTTTGTGGGGAATGCCGGAACGGCCATGAGATTCTTGCCGTCCTTTATTGCAGCTAAAGGAGGGGAAGTAGAAATTACGGGTGTTGAGAGAATGAAGAACCGGCCTATAGGGGAACTCGTAAATATACTTAGACAGATGGGGACAGATATACAATACATGGAAAAGGAAGGCTTTCCTCCCATAAAGATAAAGGCTGATGGGTTAAATGGCGGCAATGTAAAGGTAAAAGGTAATATAAGCAGTCAGTTCATCAGTTCCATACTACTTAGCGCTCCGTATGCGCGTTCTGACATTTATATAGAAATTGAGAATAACCTTGTATCCAAACCCTATATAGATATTACTATGGGAATCATGCAGGATTTTGGTGTAAGGGTTGAAAACTTTGAATACAAGAATTTCTATATAAGGGCGGGACAGAGGTATGAACCCAGAGAGTATTTGATAGAATCTGATTGTTCTGCTGCATCATACTTTTTTGCGGCTGCTGCAATTGCCAAGGGGGATGTTACTGTCAACAACATAAATCCCGACAGCATGCAAGGTGACGTAAGGTTTGTAGATATTCTTGAGAAAATGGGAGCTAAGGTGGAACGTGGAGAAGGTTATGTAAGAGTTGTGGGTAGGAAGCTTAAAGGAATAGGTGTGGATATGAACGATATACCCGATGTTGCTCAAACTCTTGCGGTTGTTGCCCTTTTTGCAGATGGCCCGACCGAGATCAGGAACGTTTCCAATATGAGAATCAAAGAGACAGACAGGCTGAAAGCGCTGAATAATGAACTCAGTAAGCTTGGTGCAGAAGTAGTAGAAAAGGAAGACGGGCTTGTCATTCATCCGGCCGATTCTTACAGGCCTGCAGAGATAGATACCTATGATGACCATAGAATGGCTATGAGCTTTGCGCTTGCAGGATTAAGGATACCGGGAATAAGAATAAAAGACCCTGGATGTGCAGCTAAGACCTTTCCGGATTTTTTCAAGGAATTTGAAAAGATATATCAGCGACGGTAACCAACCTTTACTAACAAAATATTCTATTTTTTTAATAAAATATATATTGAAATAATTTTTTATTAAGTGTATACTAAATTTGTACAATGTAGTGCATAAGCAAAGGTGCTTATCCGGACTAAACGTACCGGGCAATCACCTTTTTTCTTAATTTTTTTTCGACATTTTTCTAATTTTTTTTCGTTTTTTTCCATACTAGGCTTATTCAGCAATCGCAACAACTATTCGGCGCTTTGATAGAATAATAGATCAGCTTTAAGGAGAGGAGGTGAGCAGCTGCAATAAGCCTTTTTGCTGTTTATTTGCGTCAAAATAATTATTGATATCAATTACTATGGGGGGTGTACAATGAAAAACTTTTTTTTACCTGCTATTACTTTAATGAACCGGCTTAGGTTTGCTTACAAGTTCGCTTTGATCAGTTTGTTTCTAATTATTCCTTTCGCCGTATCAATGTATCTCTTTTTCTCAAGCAACAATCACGACATAGATTTTAACCAGAACGAAAGAAACGGTGTAGAGTTTAACCTGCCTCTGAAGGATTTCATTATGTCCGTAGAGGATCATAGGGACAAGATGGATCTTTATCTCAAGGGTAATTCTTCAATCAAACAGGATATTACAAGCCTGCAGGACAAGATTGATGTAATTGCCAAGCAAATTGACGAGAAAGACCAAAAACTAAATGCTGCTCTATCACTTGAGGATAGGTGGGAGAAGGCAAAAGCTGATTGGAAATCTTTAAAAGAAAAGGCTTTTAGTTTAACTGCGGAAGAAAGCTTTAAGCTGCATACTGATTTGATTAATAGCCACCTATTAGCTTTGCATGTTTATGTAAATGACAAATCCAACTTGACATTGGACCCAGATCTTGACAGTTATTACTTAATGGATATTACAATGTTCAGGCAGATGCCTTTGAGTGAAAAGCTTGGTCAAGCAAAGCAGGATGCGGCTAAGCTGGCTTCTAAGACAGAGATTTCATTTGATGACAAAAAATCTTTGACCATTCTGACTACAGAAATCAAGACGTTTTCTGATACAGTAAAAGGTGATATTGGCATAGCGGTAAAAGAAAACAAAAGCTACCTTGAAAAACCGGTTTGGAAGAACAGGGCAAATGCTGAACCTTTAAAAAAGGATGTTGAAGAAAGTACAGGAGCAACCGAAGCATTTCTGGACGCAATAAACGGGAATTTGATAGATGTTGATGTTCCCGGTATAACACCTGAGGAAGTTAAGGCACTGGCCGACAAGGCTATCGAAGCCAACTTCAGTCTCTACGACAAAGCTTCAGAAGGCTTGGATGGTATATTGAAAGTGCGTGTGGACAACTACAAAAGCAGCAACGATATGGTAATAATCATAGTAATAATTGGTATTCCGCTGGTATTCTATTTCTATATAGCGTTTTCATTATCCATAATCGAGTCAGCCTCAATTATAGAACGGGCTACCTTAAAGATTGCTGATGGGGATTTAACTTCCAAGGTTGATGTAAGAGCAAAAGATGAATTAGGTCAGGTTGGTAAGGCATATAATAGAATGCTTGAGGCCTTAAATTTAACAATTGCATCAAACAAAAAGCTGGCTGTTGAAGTGGCATCAACCTCAAAAGAACTGGCTGAAAGCGTTGACCAGTCTGCCAGAGCTACAGAACAGGTTACTATGACCATGCAGGGCATGGCGGAAGGTGCAGAGATTCAGGTGCGGGCTGCAGACAAGAGTTCACAATTAATGGAAGAAATGGCACAAGGAGTGCAAGATATTGCCAGTAGAGCTTCGGTGGTATCGGTTTCTACAGTTGAAGCTGCAAAAGAGGCTGAGCAAGGAAATGTATTGATTAAGAAAGCCGTTGAGCAGATGAATTCTATAAATGTATCGGTAAAAAACTTATCGTCTGTTGTAAGAGCGCTCAGTGAGCGGTCACAATCAATTGGACAAACCCTGGAAATTATTACCGGAATTGCATCACAGACCAATCTGCTGGCTCTAAACGCTGCAATAGAAGCTGCCCGTGCAGGTGAACACGGAAGAGGCTTTGCAGTGGTGGCTGAAGAAGTAAGGAAACTGGCTGAACTATCGGCAGAGTCGGTCCACCAGATTGCAACCCTTAACAAAGAGATACAGAACGATACAGTGCGTGCAGCAGATGCTATGGATGAGGGAGCAAAAGAAGTGGGTAACGGTATATCGGTTATAAATGAGACCGGTGAGGCATTCCAGAGAATATTGAAAGGGGTGCGCAATGTTGCTGATGAGATACAGAAGGTTTCAGCAGCATCTCAACAGATATCGGCAAGTTCGGATGAAGTAAAATCCGCAGTTGTGGAGATGAACCGTATAGCAAGGGAATCAGTGGCAAGCGCACAGAGTGTAGCGGCTACATCAGAAGAACAAATGGGAACTGCAGAGAATATTGCAACATTAGCAGATACCATGAGTGATATGGCTGGTAACTTGCAAAAGTTGATTAATACTTTTAAGGTGTAAGCATTTGTTTCCCCCCGAGATCAAATGGATTACACGTGAGAGGTCAACCGTAATATTACGGTTGACCTCTTTAATTTTAGTACTATATATACAGTATTATTTTATGATATAATGTGTTCGGTAAATAAAAGAATATTTATAAGGAAGGTGAGAGAGAATATGTCCAGAAAGACTCTACGTATAATTGCCTTAGTTACAGTTGCTTTCTTTATTCTAAGCGTTGTAGCATTGGCAGCAGTGCAAATGTTCTAATTAAGCAATGATTATTATTTATGTATTTGAATAGGAGAGTTATATGGGTACTTTGTTATCATCCTACATCTTCCCGCATCCCCCTATAATTGTCCCTGAAATTGGAAGAGGAGAAGAAAGGGGAGCTGCCAATACCATAGAGGGTTGTCAGAGAGCGGCAAAGGATATAAAGGACAATAACCCCGACACTATTGTTGTAATTACTCCGCATGGGCCGGCATTTAGGGATGCAGTCAGTATTTCGGTTCAGGAACGTTTGAACGGGAGTTTCAAGAATTTTAGACATCCCGATGTACGCCTGCAATTTGAAAATGATTTGGAACTGGTGGAAAGGATACTCAGATACTCTAGAGAACAGGGAATAATGGTTGCAGAATTAGGTCCGAAACTCATTGCCAGGTTTGGCATAGAGACTGAGCTAGACCATGGTGCAATGGTACCCTTATATTATATAGCCAAAGAACTGAGCAGTTTTAAGATTGTTCACGTTTGTATGGGCTTTTTGTCTTTTGATGAACTGTTTAAGTTTGGAAATGCTATAGCCAGAGCCATAGCAGAGGTGGATAGAGGTTTTGTTGTCGTTGCAAGCGGTGACCTGTCACATAGGCTGACTCATGATGCGCCCTGTGGATACAGCAAAAGAGGCAAGGAGTTTGATGACCTCTTTGTAGGCCTATTAAATGAAGGTAAATTTGATAGTATTATATCACTTGAAGAGGATCTGATCGAAGAAGCTGGTGAGTGCGGCCTAAGGCCTTTTACGATCATGTTTGGGTGCTTGAAAGATTATATAATAAAGCCCGAAGTTTTTTCCTATGAGGGACCTTTCGCTGTAGGTTACTGCGTTGCCAAACTTGAGGTTAAAGGCCGGAAGATAGAGGGAGAGTGTTATTAAATCTTATAAGCGGCGAGATTAGAGATTCTCCCCCAGTCACTACGTGACAGCCCCCTCTAAGAGGGAGCTAAAAACCTCCATCTTGGAGGGAGGTGTCAGCGGAGCTGACGGAGGGAGTTATTGAGAAAGTTCAATAAAATATAGGGGTGTAACATATGAGTGAAATTAATAATATCAATCATGATTCCTACGTTAATCTTGCAAAGCTGACACTCCAGAATTACGTGAGAACAGGGAAGATCATAGATATACCTGCTGGACTTCCTGAAGAGATGCTTAATAGGAGGGCCGGGATTTTTGTTTCGTTAAAAAGAAATGGCGATTTAAGAGGGTGTATAGGCACCATAATGCCTGCTGCGGACAGTATAGCTGAGGAGATAATTCAGAATGCTATCAGTGCCGGTACAGGTGATCCGAGGTTTTACCCTATTCAGGATAAGGAGCTGCCGGAGATAACCTATAGCGTTGATGTTTTATCTGATGCTGAGCAGATTGACTCTCTAGATAAGCTGGATGTTAAAAGGTATGGGGTGATTGTCAGGTCAGGCCGGCGGTCAGGTTTGCTGCTCCCTGATCTTGAAGGTGTAGACACACCAGAGCATCAGGTGATGATAGCCCTCCAGAAAGCGGGTATCAGGCCAGATGAAGAATTTTACCTTGAGAGGTTTGAGGTTATACGTCATGGGACAAAGTAGCGGCAAGTGCCGTATGCTGGGAAGAAAGAGGTAAAATTCATCCTTGCAGAATGATAACCATTAAACATATTTAGAGCTTATTCGTGAATAAGCTCTAAGGAGAAGATTATGAAAGATGCACTATATTGGGAAGGTACAGATAATAGTAGTATAGCTTATAGTTTGTGTCCTCACCGGTGCAAAATAACTGAGGGAGATGTAGGAGGGGGTTTGCAGAGCCAGGCGCAATGTAGACGGTAAATTGTACACACTCAATTATGGCAAGATTTCTTCCATTTCACTTGATCCGATAGAAAAGAAACCTCTATACCGCTTCTGCCCAGGCAGCTATATTCCTTCAGTAGGTACATTCGGTTGTAATTTCAAATGTTCATTTTGCCAAAACTGGGCAATAGCACATGCCGATCCCCATACTATGGAATAGGAAACATTTAACTTTAATAAATTAAACATCCACCATATTATGGTGGATGTTTAATTTATTAACAAAAATAATTATTAAATTTTAAAAAAATTGCTGACAAGTTAGTTGGCACAACTTATAATTATCTATGAAGGCAGATACTAGGGGTGTCGTGTTTGGAAACTATTCTGAATTATGTCAAAGATTTCATAAGTTATATGGGAATTGATAATATTTTTGACCTGATAAGGGTTACCATAGATATATCTGTGGTTTCCTATGTTGTCTATTGGCTGATAATTCTGGTTAGAGATACCCGTGCATATCAGCTGATAAAAGGTATCATTGTTTTAGTGGTTGCAACCCAGCTTAGTGAGTGGTTTGATTTAAAAACAATCAATTATATTCTGAAGAATACAATGACATATGGCGTGCTTGCCTTGTTAGTAGTTTTCCAGCCTGAGCTAAGGAGAGCATTAGAACAGATTGGTAGAAGCAAGTTTAAGGATTTGTTTGTTCTCGAGGAGGAATCCAAGGAGGACAAGTTGAATAAAGCAATTGAAGAAGTGATTAGATCTGTAGATGTTCTTTCGAAAACATTTACAGGAGCATTAATAGTATTTGAAAAGAATACTAAAATGGGCGATATAACAAGGACTGGCATACCGGTAAATGCAGATATAACTGCAGAATTATTGGTTAATATATTCACTCCAAACACTCCGCTTCACGATGGTGCTGTTGTTGTTAGGGAAGATAAAGTTATGTCTGCAGCATGCTTTTTGCCGTTGACTGAAAATCATGACCTCAGTAAAGAACTGGGTACCAGGCACAGGGCGGCTTTAGGCATAAGTGAAAATTCTGATGCCATAGGTGTTGTTGTTTCTGAAGAAAGCGGTAAGATTTCAATGGCTATAAATGGGGGCCTGACAAGGAATCTAAGTATTGACAATTTGAGGATGGCCTTATTAAAAGTCCTTATTGATAAGAAATACACCCCGAAAAGATTGATGCTCTGGAAGGTGAAGAAGGTTGAAAAAGAATAACAGAGATTGCCCATTCACTTAAGGGCACAGCAAACAAGCCATCTTGTGGTGGCCAAAAAATTGAATATATATGTTATACGGCAGCTGACTTGATTCTATAACCCTGGAATTTTGCTATTAATATGGCCTGCTCTACAGTAATCTCACGGTTAGGAGGAAGAACGTCAGATTCCCGATAAAGTTCAGCATTGTATGGTTCTTTTTTACTTAACATGTTGTATAATGCTGTTAGAAGCATTCTTGCTATTGCAATGATTGCCTTCTTGTGACCGCGACGCTTTCTTAAACGAAGGTAGCGGTTACGGATTTCAGGATGCTTTTCGCTTTTAACCACAGAATTAGCGCATTGGACTAAAAGTGGCTTGATATAGCATCCGGCTTTGGAAACCCGGACAGACACTTTTTCTTCCCTGCGCTTTCATTATTGGTAGGCGTAAGACCTGCCCAAGAGCATAAGTGTTTCGCCGAAGGGAAAGACTCCATGTTGACACCAATCTCTGAAATAACTGTTATTGCAGAGAAGATGTTCTTAAAGGATGGAGCGGTTAGAATTAGGTCAATTTCTTGCTGATTGGGACTGGCGAGCGCAAGAATTAGTTCTTCTAGCTCTGTTTTCCGGGATTCCAAATCTTCAAAATGCTTTTTGATAATCTTTAATTTACCAGCCTGTTCCGGTGTAATATAGCCGTCAATGGCGAGCTCTAGTTCAGGAATTTTATCTTTTATAGAGCCGTGAATTAAAGGTGCAATATCAAACGAAGTATCTAAAGGGTTTTCCAGAATCCTGTCCAGAATCCTCTTAGAACTTTTACCAAAAGTGTCCGAGACAACGTTTCCCAACTGAATATTGGAAACCGTGAGACAGTTTTGAAGGCGGTTCTTTTCACTGGACATAAAGCAGGTTAGTTTGTAACGATAGCGCATAAGGTCACGAAGCTGGCGAATATCAGCAGGAGGCATAAAGCTGCCGGCAACAAGATCATGCTTAAACAGGTCAGCAATCCATTTAGCATCTTTCTTGTCAGTCTTTTTACCACGGATAGCCTTAACATACTTAGGATGTGCAAGTACAATAGAGCAGCCTTTTTCCAAGATATTGTACACCGGAATCCAGTATTTACCTGTAGATTCCATGCAGATATCCTTGCAATCAGATTCAAGCAGCCATTGTAACAGATCTTTGAGACCTTTAGTGTAGGTGGAAAAGCGGTGGCTCTTGTAGGTGGTAACACCTTCTTTGCTAGTGGAAGCGATGCAAGCAACAACAAAAGTTTTGTGAACATCAATCCCACAACAGATTTTGTACACGATTTTTAAAGACATAAAGAGTCCTTCCTGAACTGAAAAGTTCGTAAAGATTATAGGGAGAAACGGCATTGACTGAACGCCTAGCATTTAAACGAGATTGTTTAAACAAAGATAAGGTTACGTACTCAAAGGTACACTTATTTGTGCTTGAAAAGGCGGTCTGCACATATAAAAATACGGTCATCTGACAAGTCAGACAGCCCACTCACCTCCCCGTGGTTTGTAGTTTACCGTAAGCCCTATTGGGTTGATTATAAAACAAATAACGTTCAAAAGCACGTTTTCATTACGTTTTATGCCTTGAGCGAGCGAAAGGAATGGTTATAAAAATGAAAAGATTGGGTGAGGATGTAAGATTAAGACTATTATCGGTTTTTATTGCCTTGATTCTCTGTATTTACGTTATAAACATACAGAATCCGGAGATTAAAAAAGAGTTTGAGGATATTCCTGTAAGCATAATCAACCTGGGTTATGATTTGGCTTTAGCAAACCAGTATAGCTATACTACATCCGTAAAAGTCAAAGGAAAGCAGGAGGTTGTAAAAAAACTATCCAAAAGTGATATAGAAGTAGTAGCAGATTTGAAAACCTTTAATAAAGTCGGAAAGTTTTCATTTCCACTTGATATTAAAATACAAGGTGCTCAGGGTGTTGAGGTTATTGAAGGACAGCCGGCGAAAATAGAGCTTGCTTTAGAGAATCTGACTTCCAAATCAACAATAGTTGATGTAAAAATACTGGGCCCCAAAAGCGATGCCAGGTATGATATCAAATCTATCAGACCCAACCTGGTTACAATTAGCGGACCAGAGAGTCTGGTAAACAGTATTGGCGCAGTCAGGGTATTTATAGATGTAACAAACCATGAGAAGGATATTTCACTTATAAAGAACTATAGAGTTATTAATAAAAGCAACAAGGACATCACCGATAATGCTAGTCTGAAAAAAGATAATCAGGGGATACAGGTTGATATTGACTACTCGAAAGTTAAGGAGCTGCCTATTGCTCTTAATTTAACTGGTGAGGCGGCTCATGGTTACTATATTTCTGAAACAAAGGTAAGTCCTGACAAGGTATACGTTTACGGTGAGTCCGGAAAAATAAACAATATAACCGAAATTAAAACCTCAAGATTGAATATAACAGGTTTAAGCAGGGATTTGTCAAAGAGCTTGAAGCTTTCAATTCCTGATGGTATTAAGACCGACTTCGATGATGCTGTTAAAGTCAGTATAGGGATTGAAAAGGAAGAAGTAAAAACCTTGGATATACCAAGTACCAATATTAACTTTATTAATACTTCAGACAACTATTCTTACAACATTGTGAAGCCAAAAGTCCGGCTGCAGTTGGTTGGCAGGAATGGAGCTTTAGATTCGGTAGACGTAATGAAATTGGGACTTCATATAAATGTTCAGGGTCTAACACCTGGAGATCATAACCTACCTATAAGTATGGCTCCAGACAGTAATATTAGATTGGGAGATGTAAATTCCACTGTTAAAGTGAGGGTTTCAGAAAAATAGATTAGAGAGGGCTGGGAATGCGCTATTTGGTAAGCAGCTTGCGTTTATCGATTGATGAAGATATTAGTACTTTAAAAGCTAAACTGTGCAGGAAATTACATATTAGTCCTGAAGACATACAAAAGTACCGGGTTGTTAAAGAGGCAATAGATGCACGGAAGAAGAATAGTATACAATTTGTTTATACAGTAGAGGTATCGGTTCAAGGTGAGTTAAGAAGCGAAATACCCGATGTTAAAAGAATTGAAGATTTGGAGCTGCCCGGCATTATTCAAGGCTCTTTCAGGATGAATAACAGACCAATCATAGTTGGAACCGGACCGGCAGGTATGTTTGCCGGTCTAATTTTAGCCAGGAACGGTTACAGGCCTTTGCTATTGGAGAGGGGCCCGGATGTAGAGAACAGGAGTGAAAAACTAAAGGAATTTTGGAAAAGAGGTCTGCTTGATCCCGAAGCGAATGTTCAGTTTGGCGAAGGAGGAGCGGGAACCTTTTCGGATGGAAAGCTTACCACAAGGATAAACGACCAGAGGGTATCAAATGTGCTGGAGGAATTTATTCGTGCCGGAGCGCCAGCAGATATAGATTATAAGGCAAAGCCTCATATTGGTACTGATATTTTAAGAGAAGTAATAAAAAATATCAGGAATGAGATTATCAGGCTTGGAGGAGAAGTCAGATTCAAAAGCCGTGTGGATGATGTAATAATTGATTCCAACTCATGTGTACAGGGAGTGAAAGTTGGCCAAGACAGTATTGATTCGCAGGTGGTAGTGATTGCAGCCGGTCATAGTGCAAGAGATGTGTACCAATTTCTTTTAAGCAGGAATGTTAAGCTGGTATCCAAGCCATTTTCTATTGGCGCCAGGATAGAGCATCCTCAGGAATTTATTGACATGGCTCAATATGGAAGTTTTGCCGGCCATCCCAGGCTTGGCCCGGCTGAATACCAGTTGGCTTTCAAGCAGGGGGAACGAGCAGCATATACCTTTTGCATGTGCCCGGGTGGATTGGTGGTTGCTGCAGCCTCTGAGGAAGGACACGCAGTTACAAATGGGATGAGTTATCATGCAAGGGATGGCATAAATGCAAACAGTGCTTTTGTTGTATCTGTAGGACCGGGTGATTTCGGCAGTCCGCATCCTCTTGCCGGTATTGAGTTTCAGAGGAAATGGGAGAGGGCGGCATTTGAAGCCGGAGACGGCAGGTACCTTGCTCCAGTACAGACTTTGGGAGATTTTATCGATAAGAGGGTTTCAACGGCAATGGGAAAGGTAAAACCTACTTATATGCCCGGCGTAGTTCCTTATGATCTCAATAAAACTTTGCCGGCTTTTGTAGTTGATATGATGCTAAAGGCCATAGGAGAATTCGATAAGAAGATTAAAGGGTTTGCCATGAGAGATGCTGTGTTGACAGGTGTAGAAACCAGAACATCAGCGCCGGTCAGAATTCTTAGGGGAACCGGCTTTGAAGCTGAAGGTATAACGGGGTTGTATCCGGCCGGAGAGGGTGCAGGCTATGCAGGCGGTATTGTCAGTGCCGCCGTGGATGGTATTAGGGTAGCCGAGGCGGTTATGGCTAAATATAAAAATTGTTGAATCAAATTTAATTTACAAACTCTACATTCTGTTCTTTAAAAAAATCCAATAAAATATTCTTATCCCATTCCTTTAATATCTTAAAATTAAGAAAATGCAGCTTGTTTTCCTCAATCAAAATAGTATCAAATTGTATACTATTTGATAAAAGCTTGTCGTATGATATTCCTTGTTCCTCTAAGAAACTGATTATTCTGCCTTTGTCTTGGAAAGTCTTGTACTGCAATATCTTATATATTTTGGAAATATCAATTTGCGATTTTTTATACAAGCTCTTTGAGGCTACAGAATCTTTATCGCCATATAGTTTTAATAAACAGTCATATATAGTTACCTTAGCATTTTCTTTATCTATAACTATTCTCAGCAATATAAAGTCCAATGCATACTTTCTACTCCCCAGTGATTTCTAGCAGCTTTTGAGATGATACATTTAGAGAT
>DHFP01000027.1 GCA_002402315.1 Clostridiales bacterium UBA4821 | reverse complement strand
CGAACCGCCGTCGCCGGATCCAAAGACGCTGCTTTTGCCTTTAATTACGAAATCGGGCATAAAAATTTGCCCGATTTCCAGGCAACCGCCTGCTCTAATAATAACACATATTTTCCCGATAGAAAGCAAAATGGGAGCGTATTTTTTGAAAAAAGCGAGTTATTGGATTTTTCACGTTCCCGATGCCGGGGTTTGTCCGCAAGTTCGAATCAGGATATTAAAAAGGCATTGAATTTGTTATGGCAATCGACTAAAGGAGAGTTAAATCAGGTTACTCTCAACTCCCTTGCAAACTTGATTCTAGAGAGATATCATTCCCAAACAACCATACATAAGATGTTCATCTACAATCGAAATTTTCTGAATTATCTATACAAGACACGGCTGGACACACAGATACTTGCATATTTAGCAATATTTCAAAAACCAAAGGCAAGGAGAGAAATTAAATTACTGACTGACCGAATTATCACGAAAGAAGATATAATTCGCTTAATTTCGATTTTAAAGACAAATGGGCTTCCAGAATACAAGAAAATCAATTACTTTGCACTTATTCTATTCTTATCATACACAGGTCAAAGACCCCAAACGGCAACAAGGTTAACCGCCGGACAATTTAGAACTGCATTGTCACAAAATCCACCAGTTCTGGTTGTCGAGGCCAAACAGGATAAAAATCGCCTGGCGCATTATGTCCCGCTACACCCACATTTAATCGGACCAATAGAGGAGGCCATTAGAGACCTCAATAGTGATGAATTAATATGGAGTTACCCAAGTATTCGAAGATGGCTATTACTGATGAAAATACCCCTAAACCATTGTGAGGGATGGTGGACACTCAAGGATTTTAGAAAAGGCTTCGAGCAGATTAGTGATGAGATAGGATTTACAGATGCTAATAAGAACTTCATTATGTTGCATTGTGTGTCTGGAGTGAACTGGACTTCACACAAACAGTTCAGGCCAGAAAGTGTATTCAAGAACTACATAGAAAGGTGGGGGAAAATTAATTTTCATTGAAGTTTTTGGTACTATTATTATTTTATTGCTGAAATAGGCGGTATATTATGTCATATGATGGGCCTTTAGAACGAAAAATTGATAAATTGGAAAATAAGGCAAAAGAAATTGAAAAGATGATGATCGATTTGATTGAAAAATCAAAACTACTACCTTGGTCATATCAAATTGCTTCTGGCGGCGCATGGAATGAGGAAGGCGATGTTTTCTTTACCGAAAAAATATTTGATAAACCCAGAGCAGAACTCGCGGAATTGAAAATTGACTTAATTCGACTTTATAGCGAATGGTATCAACAAGCACTTGTATTAATTAAAAGGTTTTGTCCATATCAGGAAAAGGAATTTCGGGAGTATTACGAAGGAAAGACCTATGATGTTAACGAAGGTATTTTAAGAATTATCGAATTAAATGCTCATTTTTCGAGTAACATTACAAAAGAAGATATTATTCAAACATTAATCAGTTATTTCTTAAGACAAAGAGCAATGATAAACGCAATCCCCGAAATGTTACCATTTTACCCTTCGAAGGTAGAGACATCTCGGGAAACTATACCACAAAAAGAAAATCCCCCGGTAGTAGTTAATGTCACCCAAACACAAGTACAATTACAAGAGCAAACGTCAAACATCACTGTCCGCCAAGAATTTGAAAGATTACGCAAAGTGATTGATGATGCTGAAATAACCAAAGATAAGAAAAAAGCATTAATGGATAATATAGATGATTTAGAAAAGACACGAGGAACAAAAAATTACCTCGAAAATTATACAAGATTTATTAGTTCTGTTGCAGACCATATTACCTTGATTTCTCCATTTATACCATTTTTAACCTCATTCCTCTGAACTAAACAGAATACAAAGCGTAATAATTTAACGGAGATAGAGCCACCCCTTCACAGCGAAATCTTTTTTCATTAGCCAAGCCTAATTGTACGCTGTCGCTGGTATCGCGGCTCATTCATTGCTCTGGTATTGGAAATCCATTTAATCCAGAGTAATTGATAATAAAGTGAGTTAGTGATACGACAACACCAAGAATAACATGTTAAAGAGACTGTTCTATAAAATCATGTTGATAATCTGATATTCAGTAATATGCACCGTTTTTTCCAATTGGATCATTAATATCAGTATTATAGCTGCCCTTTGGCATCCTTGTTGTTTCTCGCTGAATAAGAGGACAGTGACGGGTATTGAAATAAATAATGATAGGTGATTTTTTTGAAACTTAGAAGATTCTGCCTTTCCGATATGGGAAATGCGGAGCGTCTCATCAACCAATTTGGTGAGGATATTAGGTATTGTAATACGACTAAATCCTGGTTCATTTGGAACAGTGTTGCGTGGGAAAAAGATAAAGAACAGAAAATTATGATTTATGCAAATAAAACTGTTAATTCAATCCAGGAAGAGATCTCTCAAGAGAATGAAGAGACTATAAGACAGGAATTAACCAAATGGGCAAGAAGATCTGCAGGTCACCAGTATAGGAAAAATATGGTGCAATCAGCCCAGCCGTTGGTTCCAATGACAGCTACCAAATGGAATGCTGATAAGAGCCTGTTCAATTGTAAGAATGGAACATTGGAACTTGATACATTATCATTTAGAGAACATAGAAAACAGGATTATATCACTAAGATTTCAGGGGTTATATACGATCCAAGTGCAGACTGCCCGACTTGGGAAAACCATCTATCATTGGTTTTCGACAATAATCAAGAGTTGATTGACGCAATCCAAATGATTTGTGGTTACACCCTACTTGCAGATAATCCAGAACAAGTGTTTTTCATTCTTTATGGAACAGGAAGAAATGGCAAGACGGTAACACAGAATGTAATATCGAAAATATTTGGGGATTATGCTACCAATGTCGCATCTGACACGTTAATGGTTCATTGCACACCTGGTGGAAGCCCTAGATCCGATATCGTGCGTCTGGATGGTGCACGTTTAATAACTTCATCTGAAGGTGATGCTGAGGATAGACTCTCTGAGAAACTAGTAAAACAGATGACTGGGGGAGATACAATCACTGCAAGAGGACTTTATCAGGATGAACGTGAGCTTAAGATTAATGGTAAGATTTGGTTTGCAACCAATCATAAGCCCCGTATTGTAGGCACAGATAATGCCATATGGAGGCGTGTTTGGCTGATACCATTTGATATTACAATCCCCCAGGAAGACCGCGATCCCTATATTCATGAAAAACTCCTTGCTGAATCTTCTGGCATCTTAAACTGGATGATACAGGGCTTGCGGAGGTACTATAAAAATGGCCACAAGTTGATAAAACCAAAAGGGGTCCAGGTTGCAACAATGCAATACAAAACAGAGAGTGATATTGTTGGACAATTTATCGATGGGTATTGTATCATCGATTTGGATGATTTGCAGTGTAAAGTGGACAAAGACAGTCTCTGGGATGCCTTCACTAAGTGGGGTAATGAAACAGGGGAGGTTATACTGTCTAAAAAGAAGTTCACTCAGAAGTTGAATGAATTGGGAATTAGGGAAGACGGGGGGAGAAGAACCAAGATTGGTATTCGTTTGAAAGATAATCCCTAGGGGATAAGCAGATGCGTAGACTGCGAAGATAGTATCTATTACTATCTTCATTTTTAGATATATTAACAACAATAGAAAGAAAGTGCACGATGTGCACAGGTTTGTATTCTTTGTATAGGTCAGATAAGAGACATAAAGGAACTACCAATTAAAAGGACGCAATGCTAAAATATAGCGATAAATATGCAAGTATGTATTCCTCTCAATATACAACTGCCGAAGAGAATTTTTCTTAATTAGCTACTGAAGTGGTCAACACTTGATTTGTCACTGGATTTTGAAAAGTGATGTAGTACTATTCTTTGTAATAGTATAGGTAACTATTATTGGTAATCTATTTATGTAATATATTACCTATTAATTAGTAGTAATGAAACACGTTACAACACTCCATAGGGCAAATGATTCAAGCGCTTCTTTAAGGACCACAGTTCCAATATCTTTTATAAAATGGTTTAATCTCGGTGAAAACGATAAGATATCATGGAATTTCAGAATTGACAACAATCGAATGATAGTGGAAGTAGAACCAGTTAAAGATGAAGGGGTTGTCTAAAAATGAGTGATTATATTCTAAATAGTAGTAAAGAAACATCCATAATTTCTATTCCGGATGAAAAATTTTATGATTTAAGTAAAACCGGAATTCAAAAGGATAGTACTCAAAATTTTATCACAAGCAATGGTCACGATATCCTAAAATACTACATTAAAAAGCAGAAACAAAAATCTGGTTCAATTAATTATTACCTCCAAGGGAGGTATAAAGAAGAAGGTACACCTAAGACGAGAATTCTTGCTTCTTATGGAGAGGAGAGCCCTATATTTTATAATCCTCATCTTGTAAGAGGAGATAGCGAAGAGTATCTTAAAACAATACCAAAATCATCTGTTGATCTGATTATCGATGATCCTCCATATGGCTCAACAAAATTACCTTGGGACAAAACACCCAATTGGGATGTATTAGCAAACCTCTATCATAATATTTTAAAGGACAATGGACTCATCTATGTTTTCGGAAAGCAGCCATCACTCATTGAAGTTTATAACAATTTTAATGAATTGTTCGATTTCAGATTTGAAATTATATGGAACCGAAATAATGTACCATGGACATCAAATTTTAAGCCTCTAATGGTTCATGAAAATATCTTTGCTTTTTGTAAAAAGGGAACCCCTGTTGAAGACACAAATTTTTATGTCAGTAGTGTGATGACCCCTGGGAAACCTTATTCAAAACTAAGGAAAAATAAGTCCCCAACACACGGAAAATATAACAGATTATATTTATCAAATATTGGGGCAAAAAGATACCCAAAAAGTATCTTAGAAATACCTCCAGTAAATATCACCCATTCAACAAAGGAGTACTTGGGATACCCAACACAAAAACCACTAGAATTGATACGATGGCTAATCCAAGCTTCTTCACAAAAAAGTAATGTTATCCTTGATCCACATATGGGTAGTGGAACTACACTACTAGCCGCACTCTGGTTGGGCCGTAAATCCATCGGAATTGAGCTGCATCAGGCTGCATATAATATTGCATTAAATAGAGTAATTGACACCGTAATAAAGTTACCAAAAAGATATACTATAGACGATACTATAATTGATATTTTAGGCACTATATGAGATATAATATCTCATTGAATTATTATTATACAAAAATATTAAATACAATAATATCTTATAGAATAATTGCTACAGGGAAACTATAGAATATATAGAATCACTGTGGAGGTAAATAAAATGACTGAAGAAACTACATCTGTAAACAAGAAATCACAGAAATTTAAACAACTGGCGGAAGCCAGATTGGAGAGGGCAGTTCATACAGTAAAACTCATTGCTCCTCTGGCGGATAAGAGCAGGTACGAATATTCCGATGCCCAGGTCAAGTATATCATAAAAACCCTGAAAGATTCAGTCAGAACCGTAGAAAGTGCATTCCAAGGAAAGGTGGAGAAGGAGATTTCCCTCCCCGATTGAGTGTTAGTATGATAAAAATTGTATCTCAGTTATTTAATGCACAGAGTGAAGAAGAAGTCAATGGTATACTAAATAACGATTATTTTCAGCAGGGTTCTTGGAAACCTCTTGGAAGAGAAGAAGGAAATTATTCCACTGTTGAAAATCAGCAGTCCCATCCAGTTGCCTCTCTCGC
>DHFP01000112.1 GCA_002402315.1 Clostridiales bacterium UBA4821 | reverse complement strand
ATAGAGAATACAGCGCTTATGACAACCCAGAGATGGGTGCCTGTTGAGGATATACGGGACGGCATTGTGAAGTTGAAGACCGGAGATTACGTCAAAATCATAGAGGTCATGCCGGTTAATTTTAAGCTGAAATCTATACAGGAACAAAGGGCAATATTGTTGGAGTATAAGTCTTTTTTAAAGGCCTGCCAGTTTGATATGCAGATAGTAGTGCAAAGCAAAAGGGCTGATACGTCATCCCATACCAATCGTATCAAACAGTTTTACAGCCGGGAAAACAATATAAAAGTGAAGGAAATGATGATGGACTATATTAATCTGGTTCAAAATATGTCTCTCAGAAGAAAATCAATATCCAGACGGTTTTTTACGGTTATTACATATAAACCGCCTGCAGATACGGCGCTTAAGAATGTAAAGTATGAGGATATAGTTCAGGATCTTCACGACAAAGCCTTAAAGGTAAAAGAATACCTTGGTAAATGCGGCAATACTGTTGTTGAATATGAGGAGCATTCATTGGAAGGTACGCCAATGGAGGACAATGAAATTGCAAACATCCTTTATACCTATTTTAATAAAAGGCTTGCTCCTATACAAAATCTAGAAAATAAACCTTTAACCTATGTCAATGACCTGGCCCCAACCACTATTCAAAAGGGGACGTTCCTTGAGCGGAGCGAATGGCCGCGTCCCCTAACCTTAGAAGGAGAAGAGTAAATGTTTTTTAAAACCAAACAATCCCAAAATAACAATATACATAATTCTGAATCATGCCAGTCTGGCAGGATAAATATAGAGGTTGAGCCTGAAGACCCTGGATTTGTCCGGAAAGGGTCTGTTAACATAATTGATATTATTGCACCCTCGGCAATTGATACAAGGGACCCGAGGTTTTTCAAGATTGATGATATGTATATATCCAGTCTTTTAGTGGTTAATTATAACCGCCAGCAGGAAGCGGGCTGGCTTGACCCGCTGATGAGCCTTGATATTAATGCTGATGTATCAATGTTTTATGAAAGGCTGAACAGTGCTAAGGCAATAAGGGATATAACATACCATATAGGTAATGTGGGGGCTGTATTAAAAACTACCGGAGAGAACCAGCAGGATATAGATATTATTGAAACCACCTATGGGGATGCAAAATACATAAGACGGGAGATGCAAATCAACAGGGAAGACTTGTATTACTTGTATCTATATATAACGGTTTATGCTGATGACTTTAAAGATCTGGAATACAATCTGCAAAGAATAGAAGGCCTCTGCGCCGGAATGGGACTCCAGACAAGGAGAGCAGGCTTTAGACAGGAACAGGCTTTTATTTGTTCATTACCATTAGGAATAAACAGTAAAGACTTGAAAGGGGCAACGCGGAGAAATGTGCTTACAAGCGGTCTGACCAGTACGTATCCGTTTGTTTCAACAGAGCTTTGTGATAACGATGGAGTGTTAATAGGGTATAATGAACACAATAAGTCTCTGGTTATCATAGATAGGTTTAACACCGGTCTTTATAAGAATGCCAACATGTGTATATTAGGGACATCAGGCGCCGGCAAGTCATACCTTGTCAAGCTGCTGGCACTGCGGCACCGTTATTTGGATATTACCCAGATGATTATTGACCCTGACAGGGAATATGGCGGGGTTTGTAATGCCTTAGAAGGTACACTGCTTAGAGTAGGGCCTTCTTCAACAACTTTTATAAATGTAATGGAGATACGGGAATCTTCATTTGAAGAAGAAAACGACAGTGGAGACAGCATTAATAAAGGATTACTGGCAAGCAAAATCAATAAGCTTCACACATTCTTCAGTCTCATATTTCTGGATATGACGCCGACAGAAAAGGCTTATCTGGATGAAAAGCTGGTTGAGTGTTATGCAGGCAGAGAAATTACATTTGACGATAACACCCTTTATGATGATACCCCTACGGACAGGATTTCTGTAAAAAGACGGTTCAAGTCAGCCGGGCAAATGCCTATACTCGAAGACTTGTATAAATTATTGAAGAAGGATACAAAAACAGAAAAGCTTGCTTCACAGCTAAGGCCATATATAGATGGCTCACTTAAGTTCTTTAACAACTATACAAATATAAATCTTGACAATAAGTTTATAGCTGCTGATATACATGACTTGGATGATGAACAGCTTCCTATAGGAATGTTCGTAATCATGGATCTCTTTTGGGACAAGATCAAGGAAGACAGGACAGAGAAGAAGATCATATACATGGATGAGTTATGGAGGCTTATCGGAAGTTCAGGCAATGCAAGGGCTGCAAACTTTGTATACAAGATATTTAAGACCATAAGAAAATATGGGGGAGCAGGTACTGCAATTACCCAGGATGTCAGCGACTTCTTTGCATTGGAGGGAGGAAAATACGGAAAAGCCATAGTAAACAACTCAAAGCTGAAGTTTATCTTACAGCTCGAAGAAGAGGACGTGAAGGTTCTTAAAAACATACTTAACCTGTCAGAGGAAGAAGAGGCTAAGGTTCAAAGCTTCGAGCGGGGAACAGGCCTGTTTTATGCAGGCAAAAACCATGTTGCCATAAAAGTTGAAGCTTCTCCCAGGGAGCATGAATTGATAACAACCGATAGAAGAGATTTAGAGATGCTTAAAAAGAGAAGGCTTGAAGAGGTAGAACGAAAAATAATTTCTTCCGGATAGTTTCAATAGCAACGGAAAATGCCTAATGGGTCCCGGGAAAATGGGTCCGTTACCGGCATTCTCCTTAGATGTATTCCTTGTTGGTCAGGAGAAACTATCCTCCAGAAATCATTTTTCGTTATATGGATGGGTAGATAAACAGAGGTAAGGGAGTGAATAAATGAAGAAAGCACTGACTGCAATAAACCACCCGGTAATAAATGAATATTTCAGAAAGAACTGTCCCGGTTTTTTGATTGAGTATGATGATATTCAGTATCAGGAGGGGCTGTTGGAAATACTCAGGAAAGACCTGCCCGATGTTTTGGTTTTAAACGAACAACTGCCGGGGCGGTTTGAAAGAAAGGTACTCATTGAAAAAATAAGAGATATAGATAAATACTTCAAGATATTGATTATTGTTGCAAAGGAAGATAGGGAATTCAGCAATTTCCTTTATGCAAAAGGTGTATTTGATGTATTTGTAAATGACCAGGCTGAAATTACCGACCTCATTGAAGCCATAAACAGACAGGACAGGGTAATAGTCAAGGTGAAAAAAGAAATTCCGAAGGAAGTACATGAAGAGCTTCAGACGCTAAAAAAGATGCTGAGCGAGAAACCAAAGGTAATTGAAAGAAAAATAATCGTAGAACCGCCTCCAAAGGTTCAGCGGCAGGAGATAATTGCGGTGGCTGGAGCAGGGGCGGTTGGGAAGTCTGACTTGCTGGTGCAGCTTTCGGTTGCCCTGGCACAGAAATCCAAAGCGAAAATCCTTAATATTGACCTTAATACTGAATTTCCGGCGTTGGATCAGTTTTTTGGCATTCCTAAAGAACCGCCGGCAATTGATTATATTATCGGCAATGAAAAAAACTCATGCTTGAATTATATGGTTGATAATATTGATAAAGGCAGGTTTGACAGTAATATATTTGACGAATTGGTAGTAAAACATAAAAAAATTGATAACCTCCATATATTAACAGGCAATTATTCTTTGTATGTTTGCCAGCATGTACTTAACAACGGCTACTACAAGGTTATCCTTGATAAGGCCAAGACCCTTTATGATTTTATTTTCATAGATACAAGCGGCAGCATATTTCTTGATTCGACACAATTTGCCGTAACTAATGCAATAAAGATATTTTTTGTGGTTGAAGGTACGTATGCAAATTTAAGGAAGTCATTATCAATACTTAACCTGTACACAAATACCTGGGATGTAAAAAAAGACAAAATTGAAGTAGTAGTGAACAAATACCATGACCATTCACTTGATAAAGAGGTAATTGAAGAAATACTGGCCGGTTATAAAGTATGTCAATACATTAGATACGATTCAAGACATGATTATTACCTTAATCTAAATATTCCCATGATATTGAGACCTTCAAAGAGGGATGAGGAGCAGTATCTCAAAATACTGGAGAATTTCAATTTCGTAAGGAAAAGAACCCTTGTTGAAAAACTCTTTAATAAAGGTGAGGGTGCAAAATGCTGATTGATCCTCTAAGAGTTGCCGTACAGGAAAAAACAGTACAAATTACAGATAACAGGGTAAGTATAATTGTAAGCGGTATAGTTGGATATCTTATCAATTATCATTCCGACCTTTTAAGTGATGTGCAGGTAAATGCAGAGAATAATAAGATGGTCGAAAAGGTTGTCAGAGAAAAGATATCAAGAGATCATACACGTATCGGTATTGATGTAAACGAACTTGTTAAGAAGGTGCTTGACCGCCTTTTCGGATATCACATACTGCAGCAATATTTAGATGATGATGAGGTTTCAGATATAAGAACCATATCCTGGGATAATATCTGGATAAAGAAGAGGGGTAAATGGGTACATACAGGTGAAAAGTTTTCAGATGAAGCTGATTATTTTAATTTTGTAAGGTACTGCGTACTTAAAAATAAAGGAAAAATTACAGAGGAAAAACCAATAGTGGTAGTAAGCGACAGGTTAAATAAATTAAGAATTGAAGCAGGCATACCTCCTGTAAATGTTGGCTCTCCCAACCTGGTAATCAGAATTCACAGGCCTCAAATCATTACAAGTCTGGATGAACTTTATGCAGGTGAAAGCTTCATGATGAGCCTGGAAATGTACCGGTTTCTACTTGAGGCTGTAACTGCGGGATGCAACATAATCATTTCAGGCAAAGGAGGGAGCGGTAAAACTACGCTCTTAAGGGCCTTGACAGATAAAATCCCTGAAAATATTGCCGTAACCTCAAATGAGGAAAGCGCTGAATTATTCAGCCGGCATCCTAATATAATCCAAAGACAAATATTGAGGAACCGGGAGGAAGATAAAAATATAACCCTGGAGGATTTAACCTCCCATTCCCTGGTAATGACCAATGATGCAATAGTGATTGGAGAATTAAAAGGTGCTGAAGCCATGGCATTTTTCGATGCGGTAAGTACAGGTCATAGAGGTTATGCTACAGTTCATGCCGATTCTGCAGAAATGACGCTGGATAGGCTTGTAACATTAATGAAACGTGATCCCCAAGCCCAGCAATATATGGACAGATATCTCAGGGAACTGCTGGCGGAGTCGGTAGACCTGATCATTTATATGAAGAATTTTAAGGTTGAAGAGATATCGGAGGTTATGTCCGATAGAAAAACGGAAGTGATTAAGTATAATGCTTTATTTAAGTTTGAAATAAAAGAAGTTACAGATGGGGAAGTAAAAGGCGTATTTAGAAAAGCCGGTAAGCCAAAGGGAAAAGTCAGAGAGAAACTTCTGCTAAGCCGGAATGAGTTTGAGAGACTCTTCGGGGGTGTAGATACATATTGAGAAACTTAGCATACCTTATATCTGAATTTATACTTCTTCTTTCAATCATCTTTATGGTAATGTTACTGGTACGCAGGGCTTTTAGCCGGCAGTACTTTAAAAAAATTCGAAACAATATAAAACTTGTCAACCGGGAATACCGGAAGGAGATATTGATAAGAAGGGAAAAGAAGAAAAAGCTGAAGCTAAGGAATAACAGGAGCATATTTTACAGATTGAGCCTGTTGATTGATAAGGCTTTAATAAAAGACAATAAATTCTTTTGGTTTTTGAATCCTCAAATTATTTTACTTACCTGTATTTGTACGGCTGCTTTGACTTATGCCTTATTTGAAAGCTTTTTTAAAGTTATATCGGTAAGCTTAATGATGGCAGTTCCCGGCTTCTTTATTCCAATAACCATTTTAAGTTTTATAGCTCAGAGAAAGGAAGCCGGTATTGAAAAGGTGCTTGGAAATTTTATGCTGCAGCTTAAGAATAATACAAAAATCCATAACGATATCATTGAAGCATTCAGGGCTGTCCAGGATAGCTGTATTGAGCCTCTAAAGACTTTTACCGGCCGGTTTCTGGCTGAGATAAACAGCGGAGTAAGTGTGGAAGAAGCCTTACAAAACTTTAAAGACAAAGTGGATATAAATAGGTTCAAACTGTTTCTGACAAATATTGAGTACTGCTATACATATGGAGGCGATTTTACAGAACTCCTGGACAAAACTCAGAAATTAATATCGGAGATACAAAGGGAAAAAAAGCATAGGGCGCAGGAAACCAGATCGGCAAGGCTGGTGTTGTTTATTCTTATAGGCCTGGATTTGTTCCTTTATTTTAATTTTATAAAGGTAGAGCCGGAATATATGAACATTATGAGAACCACATTCTTCGGGCAGATGATACTGAATTTCAATTTCCTCAGTATTTGGTTTTTGTTGTGGCTGTCATATTCGGTGAAGAAGCTGGATTATTAGACCATGGAGGTGAGGTTATGGAATTTTTGCAACAGTTTTTTCCTGCTATAAACCAATACAACGTTTACCTGATTATGCCTATATTTTTACTTTGTTATTTTTTATCTGTCAGAATAAATGCAAAGGTTAAGGGCAGGTTATTTCAATCAAAACATCAGGATAGGCAGAGCGCTTATACAAAAAAAATTAATAAGGAGTCCAAATCAGAGAACATGTTCTATTCCGGTTTCTTAAAAAGTGCAGGCCAAATGCTGTACAAGCAGGGTAATCCTCTGGGGTTGAATGCCTCGAATTATTACATAGTCAAGCTTGCCCTGTCTGCAATATGCTTCATCCTGGGAATAAAAAATTATGGTTCGGCTGGGGCGGCAGTTTTGTTAGGGATTGGAGGGTTCTACATTGTAAATGTGTATGTATTACTAAATAAATATATAAGAAATAATGCTATAAGAAATGACCTTTTAAATGCTGTAGATTGCCTGTACCTGCAATTATCGGCACATGTCAGCCTGAAGGATGCCCTGAGGGGGCTTCATGAGGTTTGCCGGAATAAGGATTTTAAAAATGCTCTCATAAGATTGTCGGCAAGGTATGAATTGACGGAATACAACATTGAGGAGGCCGGAGATGAGTTTAAAAACTCATTTGATATCCTTGAAGCAGACATGTTTTCAACTGCACTGAAACAGCAGGTGGCAACGGGAGCATCCCTTGAGGTATTAAATCACCTGTCCGGGATTCTAAGAGACAGTTATCTGGACAAGCTGAATTTGAATACCAAGGTCAAAGTCTTATATATTACTGCCGGAGTTGCAGTTGTATTATTCAACCTCATAGCCCTTACATTCTTTCCCATATTCGTCAGTGTAAGCCATAACATGAGGGAGATATTCAAGTAAGAATCATGCTGCAGCACGCAGCTTGAGATATTAAGGAATAACAAATTGAAAGGAGATTTAAAATGCTAAAACCAATCTTAAACTATCTAGGAACAAAATTTAATAAGGAAGATGGAATGGAAATGCTGCAGGTATTACTGATTTCCGGATTGACCCTGGTAATAATTGTCGTGGTCTTCTATCCCCAGGTACAGAAGTTTTTTGAGGATATGATGGGTACTATAACCGGCTGGTTTACCAAAACGGGCAGTGAGCCGTTCAAATAATTGAAGCGGCAGAGATGATGATTATCATAGGTGGTGAGACAAGTGATAAAGAGAATAAATATGATTTCACTTTCAGTAGTTCTAACAATAATAGTATTCATAGCGACAACGGCTGTGCAGAGGTTTTTTGTCAGCTATGAACCGACGGTAAAGGTACTTGTGGCAGTCCAGGACATTCAGGCAAACAGGTCCCTGGATAGGTTTATGTTTAAAACGGCAGAGGCTCCGGTGAGTTTGGTCATGAACCTGAAGGTTATAAAAAAATTGGAAGATATCCGGGATCGCTATTCGGTAGAGACTATACACAAAGGAGAAATTTTACGGGATGAGGCTATAGCTTTCAAAAATGAAGTGAAGATAATTGAGGTTGAACAGGGCAAGGAAAAGATTTCAATTAAGGTCCGGGCGCCGGAAAATGCAGTTTCTTATCAAATAAAGGCCGGAGATAAGGTAAACCTGTATTTTACAGGCCGGTATGGGTTAATCAAATATCTCAGCGCCAAAAAAGAGATTTATTTGCCAAACAGCCAAAACCTTAAAAATGATGATTATTCCAGCGTTAAGATATTAGATAATTTGCCTGTCCTGGGAATATTTGATGACAACGGCAATGCCCTTGGCGACTCCCGGAGGGATGCAAAAATAGACACGGTCGTATTTGCAGTAAGCCATGAGGATTCAATAATGATTAACAGTCTTAAGGGGCAGGGAACTTTTGACATAACCGGTTTGCCGTATTAGGAGGATGATATGAAAATACTGATTATAGACAAGCAGCCGCATAATGAACTGAGAGATGCACTGAAAAATTACAATGTTGTCCTGGAACATAGAACAGATTGGGATAAAGACATTGATCCCGCCGGGTACTGTTTGGTGATTCTGTGCGCCTCGGGCAAGGAACAGCTGCTAAAAGCATTGGAGAATAAAAACCTCCCGGAGTTAAATCCGGTTGTAATTTCCGATTACATAGACGACAGGTTTATAACGTTATGCATCAAGCTGGGCTGTAAAGATATCATTAGAAAACCGTACAATCCTGAAGCGGCTGCACAAAGATTGAATTGCCTTATTGAGAGCATTCCGGCCGGAGAATCGGACAGTATTGTTCCCGTGAGCAATAACAGTGTTTGCTGGAGTATCGAAGACTATATAAAAACAGAAATAAAAAGGGCAAACAGGGGGAAAACTCCCCTGGCTTTTCTGCTGGCCGGTTTTTTGAAGAATCAGGTATCCCCGGAAGATATAAAAACGGCAGTTGATACATTCCGGACCTGTCTGAGAGATACGGATATGGCTGAATATTATAAGGATTTTATCCTAATAATGCTTCCCTATTGCGGTAAAGCAGAAATAGACGCTATACGGAACAAGCTTGAGAAAAGTACTGCCGGTTATGAATTATATTTCTACAGTACAATTAAGGGAAAATATTATGATGCGCCCATGAAAAATGAGAAGGAAGTAATATTCGATGCCATGGAGGAAGAATTCAGGAAAGGCCTGGGTAATGCCCGGAAGAGTATAAACAAATATTTCTAGGAGGTAAAACCTATGTTTAGGAAATTATTACTAACTCTATCACTGATGTTAATAATACCGTTAAGTTCTTTCGCAAAGGTACCTTACAACCCCAATGCAGATACAAGCAAAATATCTTTCAGCGATGTTGCTGATAGTCATTGGGCTAAAGAAACCATTAGCAAGCTGGCTGCACAAGAAACTAAAATTCTTAATGGTTATCCTGATGGGACCTTCAAGCCTCAAAAGGCTATGAGCAGGGCTGAGTTTGTAACTGTTCTTATTAGAGCACGAGATGTAACTCCTTCAGACTATTCAACATTTCCCGATGTACCTAAATCACATTGGGCAAGTAAGCATATTGGCACTGCTCAGAAGCTGGGTATTATTGAAACCGGTGATTATAACAACTTTATGCCTAATGGTGAAATAACAAGATATGAAGTAGCCAAAATGATAGCATATTCTTCTGATAATACTAAGAAGATAGTTAATAACGACCAAAGAGTTAAATCCATATTCAAAGACGAGACACAAGACGACAAGAGTAAAAAGATTATTAACATCATGGCAGGAACACAAATAATGAATGGTTTTCCGGATGGAACTATCGGCCTGGATAAAACTGCAACCAGGGCAGAAATTTCAGCAATGATTTTGAGGTATATCGAGAAGAGTGATTTAATTGACTCATATAGTATTCCGGAAGGTGATATTTCAACTGAGCCAACAGAACAAAGAAAAGAAGGCTATGTAGGTGGAACTTGGACAACCTATGCAGATTTACTTCCTTCTAAATTTCATAAGTTGGAAAACGGTACTGGTGTTGGATCTAAGGTACTGGATTTTGAACTTACAGTAGATAAGGTTAAAGCATTTAGAATATCCAAGTCAAAAGGGATAGATGCTCCTGTTGAATACCAGAAAGCATTTGAGAATTTTAAAGATATTTATAATACACAAGAAGCCATTAAGTACCAAATATTAAGAGTTATAAAAAATGGCCAAGATTTTAGTAAGTACATGTATACTTTTGATGAATGTAATGTAATTGCAATAGACTATACTATTAGCACCAATTCTGCTACTACTTTAAGCACCCTAGGTTCTGTTCCTCAAATAAGGGAAGAAAGTAATGGAGATATATTTGCTACAAGTTTCTATAGCACAATAGCAATAGAACAATACAAAGCAAAAAAAGAACTAAATGGAAATATAGAACTCTATAAAGATAAGAGTCTAAATAAATACCCAGGTTCATATATTGGAAGATTTGTGCAATATGGTGATACATATAAATATACACAATTTATTATGGTTAACAAGCTTCCAGAATCTTGCACTATAAGTTTGTGGAATGATACTTCTGATGACCAAAGATGCTTAGATATTGTTTACGGTAAGTAATGTTTTGTGAGGTGAAAGAGAATGAGAAGGCTATCGGTAATTTTAATTATCAGTTTGTTACTTAATTCAATTCCTTTTGGTTCGTTTGCTTCTATACAAAGAGTGGCAACACTTACTGAAGAAAAAATACTGCCTTTTTCTTCATCAGGCTCTACTCAAAGTCACTCATGCTCAATAAGCTTTGATTCTTCATACAAAAATGTACAAGTTATCGATTCTTATGTCGATAACGGTATTATCTCTTCATCTAGTGTTGGTTCAGGTTCTGTCAATCTTAGCTTGAGAAATGGTACATACAAATCCGGTTCTCAAACTGTAACTAAAATAGGCACGCTAAATCTTACTGATGCAACAGCAGACAATTCAGGTAATATTGTCACAACAGCTAGAGACAACAATGGCAATACTGTTTCAATCAATAGTGTTTCTAATGTTTCAGGTGACTTTATAAGTGCCACATTTAGCGGTAGTACATTTTACATTGCTCCGGATACATCTAAGGGCGAATTAAGGGATGATCCTAGTTTGCCAATACAATCTGAAACAGTTACTTTTACAGCTCCTGATGATAATACTAATCAGAACTATGTGGCTCCTAAAGTGGCGCTAAAAGGTACAGTTGACGGCAATATTACTGTAGTAGCTGATCCTGCTACCGGTTCGGTTACTCCTAAATATGACAGCAGTTATATATGGGCTGAATTTAGCGGGGGTAATCCATTACAGAAGAAAGAAATAACCAGGACTACTTCTAATTATCATGGATACTTTTGGGTTGATAGACATTTAGATAAACATTTCGCTTGTATGGGTTCTACAGTAATGCCGAATTATATTTACAGGGCAACTACTACACCGGGAGCAACAGGGTATATTCCTACAGGATATGCAGGTGATGTCGTCAATTATAATAAGGCTCTTAATAAATCAGACCTTGGCAGCGTGGATTTCTGGGGTTACTACTTGGGAGCTACACCAAGTCTAGGTATAGTAACTAATCCTTCATCTAATATGTTTTCTGCTACAGTTGGATCAAAGTTATATTTTACTTCATCTGATTTATCTAAATATGGAGCGGATTTAAATAGTAATAATACTCTTTCTGCCACATTTGAGGTTACAAATTCAAGTGTTAATCTTACTGAAAAATTTAGATTAAAAGAACATGACAAAGAGTTTCCTGCAGGTCCATGCCTACCAGAGATAACGAAAGTCGAGGACCAGTCTACCTTTTGGTCAACAAGAACATATTCTTGGGAGACTATAGTGCGACACTTTAAATTTTTAACTATGGGTAATTACGGCTTATACGGGGGTGTATTTAGGAATTATTATCCTTATAGTTCAAAGTTAAGCTATAAATATTTTACTAAAAATAGATTTTATGACGGTTCTTTAACATATTCCTATGATGTTATTGAAAATGTTAACGGCTATGCTTATAACGGTTGGGTAAAGATTAGATATAATAGGGACGTTTCAATAACAGACAATCCTCCTTCGAGGCCGGGAGGTATTATTGCAACACCTTCAGCTATTACTCATGGACCTTCAGTTGATGATTATACGCCTCAGAATCAATTGGTATACAAATACTACTACTATAAAAATAGTACCTGGAATTATCTTGGCCAGACTGTTAACGGCACAACAACTATTAGTTGGAATCCTTCTTCTCTTGGGCTTGACCTTAATAACCTCAAAGTAGGAGTAAGGGCAAATGATTTGTACCAGGACGGAGCTATGGGCGAGAATGACCCTGCCGCAAAGCTTGATATAACTGGTACTGTTACTCCTAATGTTTTGCCGGCCGGTGAAAATATGACTATAAACGCAGAAACGGATTCTGCTCCAGAATGTAATCAAGTAAGCTATACAATCAGTAAAGGCTACGGAAGTGGTACATTAGATAAAACCGGCAAAAAGTATTATGAAACAAACATAGCCGTTGCTTCAGGTGGGTGGAGTTATAAAGACGGTAATCTATCTAACTGGATGGCAGCTTTCAACGGCAATGTATCTACTGATGGTGACTATACACAGTTTTTTGAGCATGACTTTTACCGTATGCCAGAAGAACCATTTGTTTTCGGAAATAAAGGAACGATTATAATTCCTTCTCTTAATGATAATGGGTACTCTGAAACATATAATTTTACTGAAAAAACTGTTTATGATTCACATGTATCTTGCATATACAATTATTACATTGCTCATAATTATGCAGGAAGTGTTTTTGATATTAGTCCTTATAGAAATCCTACGACATCATTTGGTACTATGGCATATTATAAGGTTGCTCGAAGTATAGATTCCGCACCTACCTGGTTCTCTTATAGTGGAGAATTATCTTGGACATGGAAAGGTGGTTATTCTAAGGGCTATCGTGCCTATGCTCAGATTTGGGACAAGCAAATAGACCTTCCATATTGGAACAAGCCTGTAACCATAACGTTTGAGGGTAATGTTTATAAAGTTTATCAAGACGGCACTTATGTAGGACAAGTTACTGGCAACCGGACAATGGAAGGATTTCAGCCTGACCTAAATTCAAGATTCAGGACAAGATTATATGATGAGTCTGCAAGTACCACAGCTCATTATTACCATTCTTTAGGCACTCAAACAGGTAAATCTGTATTTTCTAATGAGGTTTGGTCACTTGACCAAATTAATCTTTTCATGGGTGGAGCATATCCGGATAATTACCATATTGCCAGGCCGGATTTATTTAGGGCAAGATATGAACCTAATACCACTAAAATAAATTTCAACTATGGTGGGGTTAGGCAGAATGGCCTGATACATCCGTCTAATTTGCTTACATATATACCTGGAAAATTAACCTGGGGAAAGACAATTACCTTGCCAACTACCATGAAAAACGGATTGTACACTGTTACTCTGACAGCAAATAACGGCTTACAGAAGTCAATAGATATATCGTTTACGGTATCAACACCTATTAATCCAGATGGAGTAATGCCATCCAATGTTAACAAGGGAGCAACTTATACAATTACTGCTACAAGCTCAAAGTATGTTAATGATATGAAATTGATAGTATTTGGACAAACATACACCATGACTTATGATGGCCTTAATGGTTCAGGAGATAAGAAATGGAAGTATAATTTAACCATTCCCAATAATGCTGCTTTTGGTATATACAATCAGACTTCCGGCCCATTAAGGTACGCTGAGTTTAAAGCAGCAATACCGAGCGGTGATACTGCTTCGGATTATGAAACATTTCAAATAGGAGTTGGAGCTGAGGTTGCCGGCAATGATGTTTATGCAGCTCCTGGAGAAACAGTTCAAATAACAGCGAGTACAAAAGGATACTGTACAAGCGCTTCAGTTGTAATGCCTACTGGTACTGTAAACCTTATTAATAATAATCCGGTTGGTAATTTTGAAAATACTTGGTCAGGAAGTTATACTGTCCCGGTCACACAGCCGATTGGCGATTATGATATTACGTATAAAGGTACAAATGCTTTAATGACAGCCACGCACCCTGCTAAATTACACGTAGATGTATTCTTAAGCCCTGTTGGTAATGTGCCTGACAGCATTGAAACAAAGACAGACTTTAAGATAACATGCAGGACTACATTACATGCAACCAGTGTATCTGCAGTACTTAATCCTACACCAGGAGCCGTACAATATAACCTAAACTTGATAAGTCAGGACGCTACTCATAAGTATTGGGAAAGTGCTAACATTCAATATCCTGAAGGAGCTGCAGGAGGACCGGCAGGGAAAACAGTCACAGGAACATTTACTACAAGGGCAGCCAACGGCAAGACCGAAGCAGATACTGATACAGGCCATCTATGGGAGAAGATAGAGGTATCAGGATATGAGATGAGAAGAACCTTATATCAGGATGGAGATATAAGCAAACCGTTGGTTGAAACACTATGCAGATCACCAAGCACAAGGCATTCAGGCTCAGCAGGATTTATACTTGCAGGTCATGAAATGGGCATAAAAGTATTGACAAAAGGCTATGCAGATAAAATTCAGATGAACTTCGATGGTCCGGTTGAGGACTATACCAAGGATAATTCTGTTAAAATATTGGATCAGTTAACGCAAAGATTTGAATGGGATGATGTTGTAAATAGAGGAAGGACGCCGGAATATGCTTCTTTAGATGCTCTCAAAAACTATTATTCTTTTCCTAAAAACTTTACCAAAGCAGCAAAAGCTGCAACAAGCTTAAACAATATATACACAATATATTACTTGATTCCATATGGAACAAAGCAATCGTTACATTCCTGGTATACGTTAAGGGAAGAAAGCGGGAGCGCATTCAACATAGATAAATCAAAGCTTCTTGAAAGGATTAAAGAACCGTTTGTACTTAAGCTGAAAATATACAGTGGCAGCAGATATATAGAGAAGAATATTAAATTTGATGTATTCGAAAGATGGGATACTCTCTTTAACAGGGATATAAGGCCGTATATTGACAACCCCGGCGGCCATAATCCGGTAAGTCAAAGCACTTGGGAGACAACAGATTACATAGAAGAGTATTTCAAGAATAACTATAACTGATGGTGATACTGTGATAAATATTAAAAGGTTAAGAAGCTGTAGAGGAGAAACAAATTTATTATTGATAATAGTTTTAATGGGCTTTTCAGCAATGTTTTTATTCCTATTTGCCGCTGCTGTATTTATGAGCCATGTAAACTCAGTCTTATACACAGTAAAAGTGGACATGTTTTTAATTAACCGATCGGCTATACTTGCATTAAACCGGGATATGGAGAAGAGAGAAATTTCCAGTATCAGCAGGGATGATTATTATAATTATTTCAAGAAAGTGCTCCAGTACAATTATAACCTGGATGATAATCTAAAGTCGGGGAATAGATTGATAGAGCAGATAGATATACTGCAATACGAATACTTTACAACAACTACAGTAGATAATGTAACTGGTGAGACAATTACTGAACCGACAATACACGCAGAAATAGGGGTAAAGGTAACGCCAATCGTATTTAAAAATGCTTTGTCGAATATTTTTTACTTCAGAATCCACCAGGATGTTAAAGTGGACAGGATTCAAAAGTAGGGGGGAAGAGGCATGAATATTAAATCAAATAAAGGTTCAGCAGTATTAACCACGCCTATAGTAATTGCAATATCATTATTCCTATTAGCTTTATTGACTGTCTTCTGCGTAAATTACCTGATGCCTTTTATTTGGTATGAAAAGCTTTCAAGCCATTCTTTAAAGTATATTTTTGTAATGGAGGAGTATGGATACTTAACTCCGGATGAAAGGAACAACCTCTTAAATGATGTGGCTTCTGCAGGATTTAATACTAATGAAATTACAATCAATGCAACAAATGCACCGGAGGAATACGGCGAGCCCATATTCCTGGATATATATTACAATTACAAGATGGCATTACCGGTTCTTGATAATGGAAGATTATCGGCAGCCAAGCAGGAAAATATCGTGCAGATGAATATAAGAAAACAAAGTATCAGCAAAAGGTAGTCAAATATATATGTAGCAATAAAGAATTTACAAAACTATCGAAAGACAATTTCCTACTGAAATTTTCAATAGCAAATTCTTTATTGCTTTTAATATAGAAAATTTTAAAATGAGTAATTTTATAGGGGGTCTGACATGAAAAAGATGATATCCAAATCAATTGTCTTTATTGTTAATGTTGTGGTATTGCTGATTTTCCCAGCAGCAGTCTTTGCTGCTGAAGCCAACACAGTTCCTTCTTCCCCTATCTTCGGGAAGCTGTCAACTGCAGTGACCCAGATTAGCAATTGGTTGATAGGACTGTCGACAGCGGCTGCACTAATTGGGATTGTAACAGGGCAATTAATGGTTAAGCTGTCATTTGGCAGCGAGGAACAGATTGTAAAAGGAAAGAGGCTTACAAAGAACGTTATATGGGCTTATGCCATAGTTGCAGGGTCCTCATTGATTCTAAAGGCTATAGATTCTTTTGTGCGGTAAAATTAAGTTGGTTTGTAATAAAACAATTCAAATATCTAAGCAATTATGTTATATTTAAGGAGGTAGATAATCATGGCAATACAAGTGCAAAGCTTGATTGAAGCTGCTGAAAGGGAGTTGAAATTAAAAGGGTACAGTACAAAAACCCGTAAAGCGTATATTTCTCAAATAAAAAAATTGATAGCTTATGTTAACAAAGATATTCTGGAGTTAAATTTGGAAGATATAAGGCAATACCTGTTGAATATTCTAGAAGTTAAGAAGAAATCACATTCTGATGCCAATCAGGNNTTTAATGACGTTTTAATGACGTTGTTAAAAAATCAAGAGAGGTTTGTAAGGTGCCAAGACCTAAAAAAGAAAGAAGACTTCCAAGTATTTTGGGCAAAGAGGAAACTTACAGACTTTTGAACACCGTGGAAAATATAAAACATAGGGCAATCCTGTTACTAACCTATTGCTTTTTGAGAACTAAGAAATTATATAAAAAAGTACCGGCCGGAGAAATGGTTATTTCCGGGAGAGAATGATGATAGGCATTTAACTGAACGCTCGGTGCAAAAGGTTTTTGAAAAGGCTTGCGAGAAAGCAGGAATTATTAAGGATGTTTCAGTGCACTCGTTAAGACACCCATATGTCAAGCTAAAGACGAAAAATTATTTAAGTTTTTTTCGTATCTATGTTTTCAGAATGGAGGCTCTGTCCATCAAATGATTTTGTCAAGTAATATTGACAAAATCATTGTTAGGGTATTTCCTTGGAGTTTTAATTTTTATTAATAGGAAGCTTCACACTGATATTCCAATAATAACAATCTTAAGAATTAATAAAATTTGATTCCGTATCGATATTTTGATATAATATGCATATAATAATACTGGAGGTGAACTTTATGCCATCAATAAGACCAAGTTCAGATTTAAGAAACAACTATAATGAAATATCTCGATTTTGTCACAAATACAGTGAGCCTGTATACATTACAAAAAATGGGCAAGGTGATTTGGCTGTAATGAGTATAGAAACTTATGAACGTCTCGTAGGTAAATTTGAATTGTATAAATTAATTGATGAGGGCGTAGATGCAATGAAAAAGAAAAAAGTTAGAGCATTCCGTGAAGCGTTTGCTGATATTCAGAAGGGTTTAGAAAATGAGTAGATATAATATTGAAATTACTGAACCAGCTGAAAATGATTTATATGAAATAGGAAGTTATATTGCTGAAGAACTTCTTGAGCCAGAGGTTGCTAAAGAAATAGTCAATAAAATTGCTGATGCGATTTTAAGCTTAGAGGACATGCCTTTACGAAATAAAGTAGTTGCGGATGAAAAACTTGCCCTTCAAGGAATTCGGAGAATATTTAGTGATAATTATATAGTGCTTTACATTATTACTGAAGAAAACAAAACAGTTACTATTGTTAGGATACTTTTTGCTGGAAGAGACTGGGTAAATTTGTTATAGATTAATATGAATATGTCTATTTGTAACTTTAAAGAAAATACAATAGAGGATGATTTAAAGGATAAACATTTCAGTGACGATAATTTATCTGGTTGGTGCGCCAATGGCGATACTTTCGTAAGGGTTGATACAAATAAAGAGGATGAAAAGACATTAGATTTCAACAAAGAAAATGCAGAAGATGCATTATTAGCTAGTGACTTAACAAATACCGAAAAGAAATTCATTGGTTTTTGAAACCAAGGTGCAGGAGTTGGTGCAGGATATAGTGATACTTATCGATTCTATAAAGATAGAACTTTCAGATATTAAGAATGAATTCGAAAACTAATTGGAAAAAGACATGAATCAAATCATTCTCATGGGCTGCAGCGAACTCTTTCACTTCAGCAGAAGTATGAGGTTTGGTATTATCTGGTATTATTACAGTTTTATTTATCCCTCTGCTTTTGCCGTAATTGAGTAAGCGTTCCATATATTTGATTATATGCTCAGATTTAATGGCACCATCATCCTTAGAATACGCATCATATACAAAAGCAAAATGTTCCTTTATCGTCAGTTGCCCCAATGATGTTTATCCCCTTATGAGATCCGTTGCGCTCAACTGTAGCTGGTTGACCCTTT
>DHFP01000040.1 GCA_002402315.1 Clostridiales bacterium UBA4821 | reverse complement strand
AGACCTTCTGCAAAATTATGTAGCCGGTGTTCAAAAGGTTCGACTTGGATGCTATGTCACTGGTGGCGGTCAGTTTCTTATCAAAATCAATCTCAAAACTCATGCTGAGTTTGTTGTGTTTTTGAGCTTCGTTAGCTTCCAACACTTTCCTTTTAGCGTAAGCAAGAGGGTCGGGATCGATGGCCAGCAGTTCGGAATGCTTGCCGATCCTCTTCACATTTCTGGTTGAAGTCTTTTTACCGTTACGGAACCCCACCTGAATGAAGTAAGTAGGATCATTGGACTTCTTATCGTAATTAAGCTTCATATGTGCACACTTCTTTCTCTTTTGTAGTATACGTTTATTATAACATAGAATACAATAATGCACAACATCGTACAACAAATTATTTCTGGAATTTGACAACAAAAAAATCAGGAAAGGCTTTATTGGTAAGTGTTCCCTGATTTTAAAAGATTCTATTTTTTAGATCAAGTGTCGAAAACCCGGACAATCCCATCCTTCTTCATCCATCGAATTCATTTCATTTTCAGGAAGCAACTCCACTTCTGAGTGTTCCATATCTCCAAGCTACATTTTTTATTCAATTAGAGCTTGACAGGAAAAGATTAGCATAATATAATATACTCAAATAAGCTTACACGACAATACTGACAGTTTTAAGTAAATGATACCATTGAAAAGGAGATCTTCACAATGATTCTACAATTTGGCGAATATATTGCAGCAAAAAGAAAAGAACAAGGAATATCTTTACGAGGAATGGCTGATGAACTCGGTATCACAGCAGCTTATTTATCTGATATAGAAAAAAGTAGGCGTAATCCGCCAGATATTGATACCTTAGAGAAAATAGCTAACCTACTTAAATTAACTTCAGAAGAAAAAGCTAAAATGTTTGATTATGCTGGAGAAGATAGAAAACAAATTGCTCCCGACCTTTCAGAGTATATTATGGACTTACCTGCTGCAAGAACAGCACTACGTAAAGCTCGTGACATGGGCAAGCAAGATGATTTTTGGCACGAAATTTCTAAAAAATTAGAAGAGGATGAATAATTTATGGCAAATGAACCACAAAAGGCATTTGAGAAGCTAATTGATAAAACTTGTTATAATACAATCTACAAGGCAGTATCAGAATATATTGAAGATAATTACGAAAACCTTGACCTTGCTGATCGTTCAAATATAATTGAAGAAGTGCATGAAGCTTCCTTAGACGATCTCCAGATTGTTCGCATATCTAATATTGAGCAAGACGACGATGTTGTAAAATTCGATGTCATTGTAAATTGTGAGATAGTAATTGAAGAAACTGTAAGGCGCGATAGGCAGGTGGATTCAGCTAGCCAGTGGTTTACTGTCATGTGTAACGCTATATTAGATGGTGCTTTAAAGGATTTTAAAGTAGATACAATTAATATCTACAGCCGTTAGGGGGTTAATCATGAAGATGACTAGCAACTTAGTTCCGTACATCTCTAAAGAGCAGTTTGATGATGTAGCAACTGAGTTTTTGAAAAAATATTGCCCTGAATCATTACGCTCTCCTATGGAGATACCAATTGAAATTATTGCTCGTGATAAAATGAATTTATTTGTTGAACATGTAAACATTACAGAGGATCTAAGCATCTATGGTCAAATATTTTTTACCGATGGTGGAGCAGAGGTATATAAGCCTGATACTGATGAATTTATTGTTTTAGAAGTCAGAAGAGGGACGGTTTTTATTGATACCAATGTATTCTTTATGCGTAACCTCGGTTGTGAACGCAATACCCTTGCTCACGAGTGCTTACATTGGTTTAAACATAAAACTTATCATACGTTACAAAGTTTGAGCGGAAATGCAATGGCAGTGGCTTGTAAATGTCCAACTGAGCAAAAAGCTGAAGCGAAAAAAGCACAATGGACAGATGAGGATTGGATGGAATGGCAAGCCAATGGAATCGCACCTAAAATTCTTATGCCGAAAGATACTTTCCGTATACAAGCTAATGAAAATGATTATTTGAAGAAACTCACTCCAAAAGATAGTGAATATAACCAGATCTACCTTGATCTGGCAGTTGGAGAGCTAGCAGATTTTTTTAAAGTATCAAAACAATCGGCAACAATACGACTGAAGGAGTTCGGCTATATACTGTGAGGCGATATGCAAATACTTAAAATATTTTTTTCATCCCTGTGTTAGCAAATTAGCCTTAAGGCATAATTGATTTGAGGAGTGGTGCCTATGAATAGAGTGAGATATTTTTTTACCTCATTGTAAGCTAATTAGCCTTATAGACCAAACCAAGAGAAAGGAGTAATTAAATGTCCAAACATAATAGTAAGCAGACATCAAAAGCAGTTGCAAAGAAAGCATCATCCCTTTTAAGAGATTGCAGAACTAGTGCAAAAACTAAGTCGGTCGCAGGTAGTGCTTTATCGCAGACAAAATCTATAGCTAAAAAGTAGCAGAGGATTATAGTGTGACGATAAGCAAAGTAATACCCAGTATAGAAGCCATGGCACAAACTTCAGTGTATCATAAAGTGCTAAATAAAAATCCAAAACAAGGAGGCATAATATTATGTCAAAAACCACAGTCAAAACAGGCGGAGTTGTTCCAGTATCTGGTCAGTACAAGCCAGCAGGCAGTAATACTGAGGTTACCTTTGTACAAGGTAACAGAGTTCCTCCAACACCTAAAGGAGCAACAAAATTCACGATGGTAGACCAAACAAAACACAAAGGAGGTAAATAACATGATGTATGCAAAAAAGATCCATATGAATAGCGGCTGTCAAAATTCATACTACTTAACTGATATCGACACGATTTATCTTGAGGGAGACAACTCCAATCAGTTCTATAAAAAAGGTGTACTATATGATCATCTAAAAAACCATCCCGATAGTATTAAAGTTAATATTCATCCATATCCCTATCTTGTTCCCGCTCTGAGCTCTAGTGGCGAGAAATATGTCCGTTCCGAGCCAAATGATTCCGTGAATGACAACCTGCTTAAACTTCCGAGAGTATAATTGCAAAAAGGTCTGCCGAAATGGCAGACCTTTTTGCTAACGCTAATAAGATAACATGGTAGAGTATAGTGGTTCATCTCAATCCACGAGTACAATCAGATGACTATTATATATTTTGTGAGTTATATTACTTGTGATACAAGAATGTGAGTGAGCACATTTAAAAAATTATCGATATTCATTGGCTTCGCCTCTTTTCCTTTTAAAAAGTAAAAACCCGATTATTCTTAAAATAAACGAGTTTTTATCAGTGGTTTTTTCATTTTTTTGTCAAATTAAAAAAATCCCCGAAACCCTTACTCCATGCGGCTTTCAGCACGTTTTATCAGTGTTATCGTCTCAACGTGCGTTGTATACTTTTTTCAGATGTACTTTTATATGTAAAAACTAATCTATAACTTTCTTTGTGAAAAAATAGAGAAGGTTATCAAATATCAAAATAGCTTTTAAAGAATTAACTTCCGTTCCAAAGTCTACATCCGCACCATGCAGAATTGCATGTCTGCTTATAGGTGAACCTATTCGCTCACCATGTTTAAATCCACAATATATCTTATCGATAAAGAATTTTTTATACGCATATCCAAAATCGTATGCATCATTTTCAGGAATTGCTTTATCTAAATACCCAAGCATTTGTGATCCTCTCATCTGGCCTGTATGACTTTCACTATATGCTATAATTCCTTCTAACTGTGAAAGCAGCACACAAACAGATAAAAAATAATTCCCACTTATATGTGCAGAAATTGCTTGTTCTAAAATTGGGATTCGTTTTTCAATGATTTTATTTTCCTTCCACTTAACAAGAAAACTGCTGACTACTTCAACATTGAATTTTCTTAAATAATAATCATTGATCATATTTTCTAACTCTTCTTTTTCTATAATGTCAGCCTCTACTATTCTTTTTGCTTCAGCAACATTCATTTCTCCATGAGGTGGCCACCCAAGTTCGCGCATCATCTCATAAAATTTTTCAAGGCGAGTATTAAGTTGATTTATCAATTCACTGTTACGCCGTTCATGCTCTTTTTTAAGCTGATCCCATGAATCCTTTCTGCGCTTGTCGGCCTCTTCTTTTAACTCAACCCACAACTCTTGCTTTTGCTTCTCAAACTCTTTTTCGAGCAAAGACATTAATTGCTTCTTTTGTTTTTCCAACTCTCTACTTTGCAGTTCAATCCACTTTTGTTCGTTTATATCGTAATCAGTACTTTCTTTGTATTTAAATATATCACACATCACTTTATCCTCGTATTCATCGCAAATATACCTTTCTCAAATGGTCAATTGTTACTCTTCATCATTCTTAATGCTACTTGCTAATCTATCAAAATCAGACTGAAAAAGCCTGTCCTGAATGATACGGTATTTTTCAAACTCGCTCTCTGCAAATTCCTTCGCAATAGCAGCGGTCACCTTTCCTGCGTTCTCTAATATATCCTTTTCATTGAATTGCAGAAATGCATTTAGCTTCTTAGCCCAGTCTTCCATTGTCATAGGGATATTTTTTTCAGCCTGGCTTTCTGCATAATCAAGATACATCGTCACAAATCGATCTAAGGATTTGATTTCTTTTTCTGTTAGATAGTTCTTTGCAATAGAAACATCGCTTTTAACAATTTTACCGTGTGGAGCATTCTTCCAGGTTGTCAGTCCCATATGCTCTTTGGTACTGTCGGCTCTGTTATATATAACCTCCGCAGCTGTGCTACCGTGAATTGCAAAATGCAGCTTATTCTGAACAGTCTTAAAGAAATCCTTTGTAATTTTTGTTTGCAGATTATAATCAACTGCAGTGGCATAAATATCTGTGATCTTCTGATAGAACCTTCTTTCACTTGCCCGTATTTCTCTAATTTCTTCAAGCAAATGATCGAAATACTCCTCGTTCAAGAAAGTGCCATTTTTTAATCTTTCTTTATCCAAAACATATCCGCGGATCGCAAAATTTCGCAGCACACCTGTTGCCCATTGTCTAAACTGTGTTGCCCTTACCGAATTTACACGGTAACCAATGGATATGATGGCATCAAGATTGTAAAAATTTGTGTTATAACTTTTTCCGTCAGAAGCAGTTATTCGAATTTTTCGAATAACTGCTTCTTCGCTTAATTCCTCGCTTTTAAATATTTCTTTAAGATGATAGTTAATCGTATTCACTTCCACGCCAAAAAGCTCGGCGATCAATTTTTGTGTAAGCCAAACCGTTTCATCCTCAACACGAACCTCAATTGTATTCTCATTAGCTTGTGAAGTGAATATTAAAAATTCTGCCGTACTATTCCTTATTTGTAAAGAATTCTTCTTTTTTTTATCATTTTCTTTCATACAGGATACCTCCTGGATAAAACTCGTGGTCA
>DHFP01000211.1 GCA_002402315.1 Clostridiales bacterium UBA4821 | reverse complement strand
GACTTTGTTTTCCGGTCTCCTTTCATCCCGAAAGGGGACCGTTTTTTTTGTCGGGCATTGTTCTTTGACCGGCTATGAACATGTCAAAATACACAGCGGGATGATGGGATTTGCTAATGAGGGGCCCAGATTTATGGCCCACACAGGCTACCTTGATTCAACAAGCATCAAGGTAGGGGGATGCCCCAAGGGAAATGATTCGTAATGGCGTGAAAAGCAATATGCACACCAGCTTGATATCAGAACCTTAACAGCCATTTCCATGCCGGAATGACTTCAATAATGGCATTATTCATCTCTACTGTTCGCTCAGTATCCCGGGTGATTATCATCAGCTTTTTACAATCCAGCACATTGCGAAGCTTCAATAAGGCATCGACCTCCCTGTCAAATGTGCCATTTGCAGTATCAATGTCATAACACACTTGAATGGCAATAGCTTCATCCGGAATATAAAAATCCACCTCCACTCCTTTGTTGTAGAAAAAAACCGCATCATGGCGTCCATATTTACGCAACAGGTTTATGGCTACCAGATTTTCCAATAATGAAGTATTCCCGTCAAGCAAGAATAGGTTCAGGATACCATTGTCGGTAAAATAATATTTTGGATTTGTTTCCTTATCAACAAGTTTTCCGGCAATATTTTGCACCGAAGAAATGAGCCAGGCATCTTTTGCATAATCCATATAGTTAATTATGGTGGTTTTGCCAACTTTCGCACCTGCCGAGGACACAATATTGGTAACCCTTGAAAATGACACGGGTTGCTTTATGCTTTCTGCCAGTTTCCTGAACATGATTCGCAATGCATACGTATTGTCCACTGAATGCCTGATTGCTATATCTCCCAAATATATTTTTTGATAAACGCTTGTCAGGTAATCCCGTTTTGCAGCAAATTCTGCACTCTCGGGGAATCCTCCGTAATTTAAATAATCATTGAATTTTCTTAAAACTTCAGCTTTACCTGTTGTTGAATGCAAAGATTCTTCACTGAAAACGATATCGTTTGCAGTCAGAAACTCTTTGAAATTATAGGGATAAACATCAACTGGAATATAACGACCTCCCAGAATGGACTGAATATCCTGACTTAACATTTTGGCATTACTTCCGGTAATGTATACACGGTGTTTGGTATCAGCCATGCGTCGGGCGAATTTTTCCCAACCTGCAATATTTTGTATCTCATCAAGGAAAAGCATAGGTTTCTTCCCATACATCTCCAAATGGACTTCCAACAGCAGGTTCAAATCTTCCAGAGCCATGCCAACCAGGCGTTCATCTTCAAAATTGACATACAACATCTCATCCCACTGTACACCCTGAGCAAGTAATTGTTGCATCCGCTGGTAGAGTAAGAAAGACTTCCCGGCTCTTCGAATACCCACAAAAACGTAATTTCCAAATTCCTCGAATATAAAATCTCTTGGAATTACCTTATATTTAGGCACTTCTATCTTATTGTCGGCAATAACCGTTTTGAGTGTGTTTTTGTCCATAGTCATTTTCGTCTTGTCAACAAGACAAATATAGTCTATTTTTGTCTTGCACGCAAGACATTGTGACAATTTTTATTCTTCAGGGACTCCGACGGGAAATGCAGACACCTCCATCCTGACGAATATGATACTCCCTTCTTTTTGACAACCGGGATAGGTTATTAAGGTTGGTTGTTTCCATTGTAAACCTCTTTTCGGGATTGATTTGGGTTCTGTCAAGGGCGGCGACCGAAGGAGCCGTTTATATACCCTTGACGGGTTCTGATTCTGTAATCTACCCTAAAATTATGAATTTTTAAGTTTTTCAGGGTTGTGAAAGCTTTCAAAAGTATCAAAAAAAATTACACCCTATGCCTTTCCTTTATTCTATTTATCTAACTTTAACATTTAGATCAAAAAATGCTTTAAACCTCAAAAATGACTTAAAAATGAATTTGAGAATTTTTACAACAGGATTAATAATTCTCTCCCTTGGAATAATTCTTTTCGCATGTAACAAAAACAATGCTCCTGAAATACCAGAGGAAGAACCGAATATTTATTCTGAACCGCATCCGATTGATGAAAACGATACTATTGTTTTTAGTAACTACGTAGGTTTCAGTGTTTACAAAACAAAAGCAGATTATTTTTATTATATTTCATTACGAAAGTTACCTGATGGCCAATTAAATGCAGTTCCCGCCATAACTTCTTTGAATGATCCCGGATTAAGAATTGACGATTCTGGTGAGATTGTAAGAATATCTCGCTGGAAATTAAAAAGCGGATATATAGTAGACTACAGTGCATCATTTATAAACGCTGCATTCACCAATATTACTTTCGAGGAATATGCTAATTACAGTGCCGCTAATGGAGTTGCAGGTATGCCAGATGAACTATTAAATCCACGCATTATTGATACCGACCCATACATTGAATTCTATCACATAGGATGTTTAGACTGTAACAGAATGTATTTTACACTGGGCCAGATAAACCAAATGCTTGAAAACGGTACTATTGATGAAATTTTTGATAAACTAAAATAAATTAACCAACTAATCATTAAAAGTGATAACTAAAAAACATTTTAAATCAGCTGTCTTTTATCCATCTCTTTGTATTATATGCTTGTTGTTTTCTTCCATAATTGGCTTTGCTAAAAAGGTTGAGGTAAAAGAAGCATCACAAGTAGCAATAAATATTTTTTCCGAGAATTCAGGGATCCCAAAGAATCATCTTAAAATAAATAAGATTTTATCGCTTGAAGAAAATGGAGCAACTTTTTTGCGGATATTTAATATGGAACCAGAAGGTTACATTGTAGTATCGGCAGAGGATAATACTGAGCCTGTTTTAGGCTATGGATTGAGTTCCCGTTTTGATTGGGACGATGCTCCTCCAGGATTGTTATTTCTTTTAAATGAATATAAAAGGGAAATCCAGTTTATAAGAGAAAAGGAAATCATTGCAAATATCGAGATCAAACTGAAATGGGAGAATTATACCTCAACTGATTATTTGGGCTTAAAAAGTTACACCCAAGGAACATTCTTATTAGAGACCATGTGGTCACAAGTCGATGGCTTTAGTCAAAATTGCCCGCTTGAACCAAGTTCGGCTGATACTTGTCGGGTTGGGTGTGGCGCAGTAGCGTTAGGTCAAATACTGCATCACTGGGATTGTTTGGTTACACCACAAGGTACTTGTACATATACTCCGGCAGGTTTTTCAAATTCAATAACTGCTAATTTTGGAAATCAAAATTATAGTTGGGAAAATATGGATCATTATTTTGCTGACAGTGATAATACTAAATTGCTATACGATTGTGCTATATCCATTAAATCAGATTTTGACCATGTGAATACAACCAGTGCCATAAGCAATGTTGAATATGCATTGGAACATTATTGGGGCTTTACAACAGACGGAACTGAACAAAAATCAAGTTTTACAAGTAGTCAATGGGCTTCAAAGATAATGACTGATATAAATAGTTTTCGACCTGTTTATTACAGGGGAGATGATGATGGCGATAATGGACATGCCTGGATAGTGGATGGCTATAGATCTTCTGATGGTAAATTTCATTGTAATTGGGGATTTCCTATAACACGTCAGTTAAACGACTGGTTTTTATTGACTGACTTAACACCTGATATTTATAATTTTAATAGTAACCAAAAAGCAATTTTTGGGATCCAACCGGTAAACAATTGTTTTAATGGAATTTCAGGAGATGACGAAGTTTGTTCATCCAACGAGACTTTTTCAATTTCATTACCAGTTTGTTGCTCTGCAACCTGGAGTAGAAGCAGTAGTTATTTGAATCAGGTTAGTGGTAACACAGGTAGTAATTATACTGTAAATTCAGCAATTTCTTCATACTGCATTACAGGATGGGTACAAGTTGAACTAAAGAATCATGATGGTCAAACAATATTAATCACAAAGAAATATGTTGGAGTAAATGGCCCTAAATCAGAAGATACTGAATTGGCTTTGTATACTACCGGTGGTACTCCCATTTCGTATATGTGTCCCGATACTCATTATCACATCTATTTAAATTACAGTGGATGCTCCCTTTCTAATTATTCATGGACACTGCCCATAGGGTGGTCGGTAAATTATTATTATAACAATATGGTTTCTATTTACACAAATTCTAGTCCGGGCGGGATGGTAGAAGTAAATGCCAATACATGTTGTAGTGATAATGTTAAGATTAAAATAGGCTATTTTGGAAGCGGTTATTGTGGTAGTTCATATTTGTTGGTTTTTTCACCAAATCCAACTAGCAGTGAAACAACCTTAAGCATAGAACCAGATGAAGCACAAAAAGAAGGAATAATGCTAAAATCAGCTTGTATAGAGCCAGTTTTCGACGAGAACACCGAATGGAACCTGGAGGTATATGACAACCTCCAAAACCTGAAGCTTAAAGAAGAAAAATTAAAAGGAAATAGTACTAAAATACAAACTGTAAGCTGGAAAGAAGGTATTTACTTGGTTCGAGTAAAATACAAGGATGAAATAATTACTGGCAAACTGGCAGTGAAGAAATAGTAATCAGTTTGCAGAATTTGTTGGTTTGTATTCAAGAGCTTAAGATTTTGGAGCCTGTTAAAAATGTTGTGTAAACTGGTAACTGGTTATTCAAAGAACTCATTTTGTAATTCCTTTCCTGTATAATCCGGCCCAAAGTGTACCACTCATTCCGGNNCGAAAGTGTACCACTTTCCCGGGGTCAAAAAGCTGACATTCCGGCACAAAGTGTACCACCATGCAGGATGAATTTGTAACAATGAAACATGTAATCTTGAATCAAATTTGAGATGACATGGCAAACAAGAAGAAGAGTATGTTACAAGTTCGAAGAATCATTCAGTTATTATCCGACGGTTGTTCCATTCGGGCCATCAAACGGCTCACGGGCATTCATCGCTCAACGATCAGCCATTACGCAGAACGGATAAAGGAATCAGGCTTAGATAATAGCATCTTGCTGGGTTTTTCCGATGCAGAGCTTTTCGATATCATAAATATCCCTAAAGCTGAAACAGGACATGATTCCCGCAGGTCCTGGCTGGAAGATAAGCTTCAGTATTACCTGGAAGAATTACAACGCCCGTATCTTACCCGACAGCTTTTATGGGAAGAGTACCGCAAGGAGCAACCACTGGGATACAGTTATTCTCAGTTTTGCGATATATTACAGCGGTATAAAAAGAGAACTCACACCACACTTCATCTCACTCATCTACCGGGTCAGCGATGCGAATTTGACTTTGCCGGCAAATCATTGCATTATTTTGATGCCGTGAAAAACATCTGGATAGAATGTCCTGTACTGGTAAGTACCCTTCCATGCACAGGGTTAAGTTATGTTGAGCCATTGGAATC
>DHFP01000065.1 GCA_002402315.1 Clostridiales bacterium UBA4821 | reverse complement strand
TTGACAACAATTAGCTGGTCTTTATGGAAATAGATTAAATTAGACTTTTTAAATAATAGAAAAAAATATGACACGAGAACAATTGATTTTCTTAATAAAATTATAGCATTATTTTTTCTTCTTTTCTATTTTTTTTAAATATCCCAGCAAAGAAAAAAATTAAGTGGATTATAGAAAACCAGACAAATTAACAGAAAAAGTCTTCTGTTATGTAATTTTATTCTAACACTTTAAAATAACTTTATATTATAGTAAAATCTATTGAGAGAAATATTTATTGTTATTTTATCAGCGGTACTCTGCCAGTTAAATTTAATGATTAATCGCTCTATTCTCATTTAAAAAACCTGGAGGAGAATTCCATGCCTGTTAATGTAATTGGATTATTAAATGTTGCAATAGACAAGGAAGAATATGTAGTAAATGAACACATAAGGCTAATCAGTAGAGAATTCTTTGAAAGACAGAATATCTCCATGCCGTCGGATATCAGATTCTATAAGACTTTTATAGTCAGTACCGATGATTTTGGCACTGATTTTGATGGTGCTAATGTGCCGGAAGAAAAGAAAGGCTCTATTCCTACACACTTTTTATGGGCTATGAAGCTGCTTATTAGTGAATATGATATTGTTAATTCTGAATGGTTTGCTGGAGAGTCATATGAGCAGCTGAAGCAGTTTGTAGTTGTTTCAAATCAAGACTCGATCTTATCAACCTATTTATCGGATGACTGGATTACCTCATTTAAAATTGACAACATAGTTCACAATATTAATGAGGGGACAATTTCCGATATTATTATTTTATATCACAGAATAATTGATCTTTATAAAGCCCAGGATAAGTCACCGGATGATATCAACCTCCATTGGCTTTATGCCTACACCAAATTCCAGGAATGTTGCACTTGCCCAAGTTCAAAGTTTTCCGTATTAAATATTACTTCTGCTTTGGAGTTTCTGTTGGTTAATACCTCCAATGAATCCGAGTATAGGGCGGCATACTTTGCAGCTTTGATATATTCAGAACAATTTGAGGACAGATTAATGTGCTTTAACTTTTTAAAATGGGCATATAGTGTCAGGGATAAACTTTCGAGCTCATCGCCTTTGGATCAGAAACTCTTTGTTGATAAAAGCCAGCTTCCGGAGAACATATATAAGCTAAGGGAGATACTTGCCAGAGTGCTCCTAAGAACGCTCGGGCTTACAAATAGAGAGATACAGGATAAGATTAACGGTATGATTTTTAACTGTCCGTCATTTATGTAGTGGAATAGATTTCGGTACTGATTTGACAAAGATAAGACCCTGGTGATATTAATCATCAGGGTCTTATCTTTGCAAACAACACGAATTAGCACCTGAATAACAGTGCTGATGTTGTTTGCAGTAAAAATCATGTCGTTTAGATTCGGAAAATAAATTTTGAAGCAGTTTATTGTAAAATATTCTTAAATTTAAAAAAGGTAGGAATGGAGGAACTGAATGGATATATCGGTTGAAATTGGTAAATGGCTGCTAGGTGCGCTTCAATATATATTTCAGGAAAAGATATTGACTCTATATAATGAGATAATGCAATTTTTGTCTGCGTTTATAGTTACTGAATATTCATTGGACAGTTTCCCCTTTATTCACCAGTTGACAAACTATATGGCTGCTGTAGTAAACGCTTTGTTAATACTGATAATATTATGGTATGCAGCCAAAAAAATGTTTGTTTATGCAGGCTTTGAGGCTGATAACCCGCTGATGTTTTTTTCAAAACTCATATTTTATGCTGTTCTGGCCAATTCCGGGTTTTATCTTACGAAATATATAATCTGGGTTTTTAGTTCGGTAATCCATGCTGCAGCAAGCTTTAGTCCTACCCTGGATTTAAACAATCTTAAAGGGATTTTCTTAAGCTTTACTCCGGCAGAAACCACAACACTTTTTTCGGCACATGGAATTTTTCTTCTGATAACAATGATATATGTAATAAAGCTTTGCTTTACATTCAGTGTAAGGTTTATTCTGATTACTCTTGTTTTGACACCATTATCGCCCCTTGCAATTATTTCGAACATGTCACAAGCAATGAGCGGCATATTTAAGGGTTGGCTGAAACTGCTTATGACACTTATGACATCTCAGCTGGTACAGATGCTGCTGATTATAGGGATAGTAAGCATAAGAGCATATTCAGGACCTGATTTGCCCCGGCTCCAGGTTGATTTTTATACCCTTTGCGTGTTTTGGCTGATGTCACGGATAGATATCTACGTTAAAGATATAATTGCCGGTATTGGAGTGTATCAGAATCTCTCAAGCGGGTTGGACGGAATAAGAAACAGTATTTCTTCCGTCCAGCAGGACAGAAGTATAATTATTAAAAAGTAGGAGTTGGAATATTGCGGAACAGCGGCCTGACAGATATTACAGCTGCAATTGCAAAAACTTTTTACAGTGATATGAGAGCTGCAATTGAGGGGGCGGCGAATTTGCTACCTGCTTTACTAATTACACTTGCAGTTGTAACTATGTGCCTTTTTACAGTAATTATTTGTGTATTCCATTATGTTATTGGTCTGGAGAAGGTTAATGGCAAAGACGGGGCAAGTTATCTGATTTCGCCTAAAAACCTGCTGCTGATAAAAAACTTTGAAAATTATTACAACTGGGAGGGAAAATCATACAGCGATGATTCCAGAAAGGTAGATTTTGAGAAGGATTATAAACTTAACTGGGAGCTTCTATATGCCATAGATGTTGTAAGTAATAAGGATCATTTATTGATTGAGAATTCATTTAACGCACTTAAGCCAGGCTTCATTTATAGAGAATCAAGGGTAACAAGAAATGTAACCTCAAGTAATAAGGGTTCAGGTGGCCGCCCCGGCATGGAAGAGAAAAATCCGGCGGCTGTGGAAAAGGTTCTCCTGCCGGTTGTCATAGATACCTATTACAAGAAGTTAACTTATGAATATGAAACCAGAACATTTACAACGACTGAAGAAATAGATGGCAAAATTGTTACTGCCCTTATCCGCAAAGAGGTTGTAAAGGATGGCTTTCCGATAGAAACCGATACCGTTTCTACCAGGTTTTTGCCCTATATAAATTCCATAGGGATAGATGATAAGGATAAGATGGCTCTGCTTTTATCAACAGCCCGGCAGAAGTTGAAGGAACCAAATGAGGGAATTGAGTATGTTGAAAGGTATTTAAGCAGGCTGAATTAGTATACTTTGTTACTCAGAAAAATAATGTCTTCCAGCTAGTTTCAAATAGCATCGGAAAAGTGCCTTAAGGGGAAACGTCTCTAGGGTAGTCTAACGGCATTTTCCTCAGATGTATTCCTTGAGGGTCAAATGAAACTATCCTCCAGAAATTATTTTTCTTACCCTAATCATCATTTTAACTAAATATTATTAGGGTTATTGA
>DHFP01000167.1 GCA_002402315.1 Clostridiales bacterium UBA4821 | reverse complement strand
CCCTCTCAAGCGACAGCTTACATATTATAGCACTATAACTTTCTCAAAGTCAATCACTTATTAATGGTCTTTATATGTGTTATTTTGCTTTTAATCTTAATTGGTACAATTCTATTTCTTATTTCTATCTCATTCAACATATTGCTTATTATCTCTACCATTATTGTTCACTTATTTCATAAAATCATTCTTAATCGAAAATTCTTTATTCTGACTCCTGTATTCCCATATGTATAAGAAATGCACCTATTAATTGTATGATTAATTATACAATTAATAGGTGCATTTCAAAAATACTATTTAATTATTTATTTTATTATTCATCATCTTTAACATATCCGCTTAACTCAGACTGAAAAAGTTTTAGAGTATCAGCCACCGATTCCTTGAATTTTTTAAGTTCTGCCTTTAAATCTACAAGCTTCTCTCTATCCTTCTCAATAGCTTCTTCTATTTTCCTTTTTTCTTCTAATGCTGTATCTTTTGCTTCTTCAATAATGGTTTCAGCTGTAGATTGAGCCTTTATTAATACATCAGCAATCTTAGCTCTATCTTCTTCGTTGCTATATGTCTTCTTTGCAGCTTCTTCAGCCTGTGTTTTAAGTTCCTTATTTTGATTTCTTAATTTGAGAAGTTCATCGTCTTTTTCTTTAATTTTATTTTGATATTCTTCTGATATTTGCTCTATATAGCTATTTACATCATTCTTATTGTATCCCATCGGCGACATTCTGAATTTTGCTTCACCTTCCATTGAACACTCCTCCTAAATACTATTACAATATATATAATTCAATAATTATTGCTATTTCCCTTCATATTTTGTTATAAATTATTTTTTAAATTCTTTAATCGCTTTCATAATACCAGTATACAAGCTTTCAGCAGCTTTTTGTCTAAAGCTGTCAGTTGATAGTCTCTGCCTTTCTGATGTGTTAGAAATGAAACCTATTTCTGCAAGAACGGCAGGCATTTCTGTATATTTCAGTACCACTAAATTAGGCCTGGGTACTATCTTCCTATCTACTGTACCCAGTGATTTTATGAGTTCTTCTTGCACTAATCCAGCATATCTTTTGCTTGTTATATCTAATGTCTCATCGCTGTTTGGATTATAAAGCGTCTCTGTTCCGCTTACCGACGATGAATCAATCCAATTATTGTGAATACTTATAAAAAGGTCTGCTTTTAGTCTGTTGGCCATATTGGCGCGCTCATAAGGATCAACGTATACATCTTTGTCTCTTGTCATAACTGTGTTAATCCCAGAGTCATTTAGCAGCTTGTTCAATTTAAGCGCAATATCCAGATTGAGTTCTTTCTCAAACACCTGGTCCTTGTATTTGGCGCCAGGATCTTTCCCCCCATGGCCGGCATCAATGACTACCAAGAACTTGCCATCCGGAATTTTTGCCTGTTCCGTAGTTGAGATATTGACTACAGTTTTATCCATGCCTTCTTTCTGAACATTAAAAAACAATTTTTCTACATTATTATAATTAATAATTAAGTGAGTTGACTCTTCGGATTTATCTATCTCAACTGATTTTACCAGGTTATCATTAATGTGCATAGTTCCTGTTCCCATGTCTGCTAACCCAGCTGGAATTGAAATGATTGTCATCTTGTTTACTATATCATCATTAATTGCTGCCTGTCCATAGAATTGTGAATTATCTATTAATATGCTGGCTGTATCTCCATTATTGGTGTATTTTATGTTTTTATATGAAGGTTTAGATATCAGTATCATTAATTTATCCGGTTCTTGAAAAACTTGATAGTGTGGTTGTCCCTCTACACCGATAATTATTCTACCAGTCCGGTTATCTAATCTCTCACTTTTTAAATATTTCACCAAATCGTCATTCACTAGCGTCTGATAGCTGCCCTCACTGAATTCAGCATCCGTTAAATCTATTGCTATAGCATCATATTTAGTAATTCTCGATATATTGTAAGTTTGATTACTTTTAATTCCAACAGTTACAACTGTCTTTTCACTCTCTTTAACAATATTTACCTTGTTTATATCACCCAGCTTAGTGTTAAAGTCTTCAATGTCTTTTATATCCTCAGTTGAACTGCCGGTTCCATTTTCTGCTTTAATATCTACAATTAAAGCCTTCTTATCTTCAGAAATATTTATTGCATAGTTAGTCTTCTTTACAAGGTCCAGTACTATTCTTGATTTTTTGGGAGAAAGCTGATACTGTGCTGCTCTAACTTTTTGAAGTACTCCATGATTAACAGTAATATTAGTTTGGTCAGCTTTCATATTTGAGTCCGGAATTTCAATCACAACCTTATAAAGCGCTTTACTATCATCCATCCATTCTTCATTGCTGTATTTTGAAATATCTCCTGTTGCCTCTACCCTGACAAGAGTTTTTCCTTTCTCTAAATCCACTGAAACCTTGTTGATATTTATCTCCGAGTTTTGGTCTTTAGTTGCATCTGCAATGGAAATTGTTCGTTCAGCCTCATTCCAGACAACCTCAAGTCCCAGTTTCTCTGAAACAAACCTCAGTGGAATCATTGTACTTCCATTGATTATCTTTGAAGGTATTTCCAGCTTTTCCTCTTGATTATTCACATCGGCATATAGGCTATTTACTTTCAAGGTAATATTCGCTGTTGGGCTTTTGACAAAAACTTGCTGCGTACTTGAATTCCAGACTACTGATGCACCCATCTTTTCAAAGACTGCCCTAGCAGGTACAACGGTAGTACCGTTAAAAATAATGGGAGGCATAGGAGGGTTTATCTTTTCACCATTTACATATAGAAAGACAGGCTTAGCATCATATGTATGTACTTTGCCATCATAGGCAACCTTAAAGCTTGCTTCAGCCTTAATTGGAATGAAGAGTAATAAAAAAAGTAACATTATTATAAATTTATTAGTTATGTTTCTCATTTGTAAGTCCCCCATTTTTGAGAAGAAGTTTAAGAATATTATATCTTTAAAAATAATGTGACCTGGAGGAGATTTAAACTGTCTATTATCAAGTTATTCGACAAATATGGTGCTATTCCTCTGAAAGTGCTTAATTTGTAATGAAATCGTAAAAAATTATAAATGAATTTGTAGAAATATTATATCATTAGATTTTATTTAAATAAAGACTGGTTAAATAATTTTTTCACCTCAGGTAGCGTTCTTTTTCGCTGTATATACACCCACAATATTTCTGCATATACAGCCCCATCTCCCTTGCCTTCTGTCTTCCTTCCCTGAAGCCTTCTCTGAAGTCCCTGTATAAAAACTCTATTTCATATTTATCCTCTATTTTTTTGCCTATATCTCTTAATAATTCGTGCTTTTGATATGGACTTACAAGCAAGGTTGTAGAAAATGCATCATATCCTTTTGCTTTAGCCTCTAAAGCTATTCTATCCAATCTGGTATCATAGCACTCATAACACCTGTTACCAGCAAAAACCGCTTTCTTAAGAAAGTTCTCAAGTCCATAACCTTCAAGCTCTTCCAAAGGTATCGATTCTGTCTTACAAAAGCGATTTGCCGACTCCAACCTGGCTTTATATTCCATGTAAGGATGAATATTTGGATTAAAGAATACTCCATAGATATCCGTATTTTCTTGTTTTAAAACCTTTACAGGATAAACAGCACAAGGTCCACAGCAAATATGGAGTAATAATTTCATTAGTTAACCCTCCCTTCAACCCTCAACCTTAATTCCAAGATGTTCATACGCCAGCTTAGTAGCCATTCTTCCTCTGGGTGTACGGCTTATAAACCCGAGCTGGAGAAGGTAAGGCTCATAAACATCTTCTATTGTCTGGCTTTCCTCACTTATTGATGCCGCAAGAGTATCCAAGCCTACCGGCCCTCCGCCAAATTTCCGGACTATGGTAAGCAGCATCTGTCTATCTATATTATCCAATCCCAACTGGTCTACATCCAGCATATCCAACCCCATCTGCGCCACTGCCAAAGTAATCTTACCGTTTGACCTAACCTGTGCAATATCCCTTATCCGCTTTAAAATTCTATTTGCAATTCTAGGAGTTCCCCTTGACCTTTTTGCAAGCTCTATTGAAGCATCACGCTCAATCTCTACTCCAAGTATCCTGGCTGACCTCCTAATAATCATATTCAGTTCTTCAGGAGTATACATCTCCAGTCTGTGAATTACACCAAACCTATCTCGTAATGGCGATGTAAGAAGCCCAGCTTTTGTTGTTGCCCCGATTAATGTGAAATTCGGCAAATCAATTCTTATAGAGCGCGCACTGGGTCCCTTACCAATTATTATGTCCAGAGCATAGTCTTCCATTGCAGGATACAGGATTTCCTCAACACTTCTATTCAGTCTATGAATTTCATCAATAAACAAGACATCATACACCCCAAGGTTTGTCAAAATAGCAGCCAGGTCTCCAGGCTTTTCTATGGCCGGTCCTGATGTAATTCTCAAGCTCACTCCCAATTCATTTGCAATAATTGATGCAAGCGTGGTCTTACCAAGCCCAGGAGGTCCATAAAGTAAAACGTGATCCAGCTGTTCATTTCTCATTTTTGCAGCTTCTATAAAAATTGTAAGATTCTCTTTAATCTTATCCTGCCCAATATATTCGTTCAACCGCTTTGGTCTTAGTGACATATCCATATCAGTTTCATCCGGCTTTAAATCCGGAGTAACTATTCTTTCTTCCATAATAATATACTCCTCGTATCTATCAAAATTTTCTTAATAATCTTATCACAAAACAAGCTGTTTATGAATATAATATATTAGCAGATTTTAATAGTCTAGCTTGCATATTAATAAACATTGCAAGTTAAATGTCTTTTTACTTCATTTTATTGATTTTTTTGTCGATTTTATATAAAGTATAATTAAACCAAAAAGAAGTATATATATTAATTGCTCTCATTGATTCTCAAAAAGAGGGATAAAAAAAAGTTTGTTTCATTATAGAAACAATGGAAGGTCAAAAAGAAAGGAGTCATAAGCATTGGAGTCATCATTAAAAAGGTTTTTTTTAAAACCAAAGGAATTCGATTTAGCAAAAAGTATTATTGAAACCAGTAAAGGCGATAGCATTCAGTTGAGAAATAACAAACACACCAAAGCACTCCTACGACCCATTGACAAGAAGTTAGCTCCTGTATTACAGTGCAACGACCCAAAAGAACTCATGAACCGTATTCCAGCTTCCCATCCCCATCGTGGAACTTTAAATAGTATCCTGATTAACTGGATGGACTGGGCACAACCTTCTCGGACGCTAAAGGCTGCAACATCATTTATAGAAAACCTTACGCCCAAGAAGGCATTAATTCTTTATTTTGCATTGTTTTCAGGAGAACCTTTAGAATCTTAGTTTGTAAGTTTTATATTAGAGCCTTTGAATTAGGCTCTTTTTTTCGCCATTCTACTTGCTTTGTAAAAAGTTGTGCAAGTTTGCTGTCTTTTTATGAAAAAATATTGTCTTTTTTGTATATTATGCTAAGATATGAATAATAAAAATTTAATCGTCATTTTTTATATCATAATATGCTTTGCTCAATTCTGCGGATAAATATCCTAAATCATGCAATGCTGGTGCTTACTTAATTTTAATGTTTTTTAGATTGAGTATAAAATATTTGCCCTTGGTTAGGGCAAAAGGAAAATATAAAATAAATGAGGAGGTCCAGTAATGGGAAAAGAAAATGGCGGAAAAAATTCTTCAATCAAGTGGTATCGCAAAATTTTGAAAGATCTTTACAAAGACGGGAAAGCAACAGTAATGGATTTGCAAGCATATGCAAAGGAACTTCGCACGGCAGTACAAAGCGGGTAATAATTTTCTCAAGCAGGGGGCTAAGCCCCCTTTTTACTTTCTGAGTATTTTCGAAAACCCAAAATCCTTGGTACAGTGGTTCTTTGTAGCTACTTAGTTATCTTTCACCTCCAGTTTTCAGACCCTCCTATCCTCCCTAACAGGGAGCGAACAGTAAATCTTCGAAGCCTTCTCCGGCAGCCCTTCTTTGGCTTTCTATTCGCCCCATTTCAGAGGGAGGTCTTTTAATCGTAGACTTTTCGAAATTACTCCTTTCTATCCTTTTTTTCTTATTTCCTCTATCTTCTTCACATAGACATCCGTAAGCTCCTCGGCAAATTCTTCAGACATTCCTTCTCCTATTATTCTGCAAACAGGCTGCTCAGCATCCGGTAATACCAAAACCCATCCACCGTCCCTATAGACTTTTACACCTTCAAAAAGCTCCACTTTTTCTCCATCTTTATCTTCAATCAAGCTCCTCATAACTTTACCCTTTATCTCCCACGGACATTCTACAATCTTTTTACTTACATGAAAGTCAGGAATCATATCTACCAATTGGGAAAGCTTAAGTTTATTCATCTCCATAAAATCAATTATTATAACAAGGCTTTCAATTGCGTCAAAATGAAAGGCAAATTGCTCATTTATCCCGTCCTTTTGGATTGAGGAATTCAATCCATTCATTATATCTTGGATTGAGGTTTTTGTTCTAACAATTTTACCATTATACTCATGTGCAAGCCTCTCCATAACATTTGAAGCTGAAATTGGCACAACTGCAGTACTTCCTGTATATTTCTTAAACAATATTAATGTTACTATGGCTAGATAAAGGTCTTCGCTTATGATTCTACCCAATTCATCTACCAAAATTATTTTTTCTCCTGTGCTATCTATAGAAACACCTAAATCTACATTTGATAGCCTGACATAGTTTGTAAAATATGATAGTTCATTTGATGTTTTTACATACTGCTTGTTCTTGGAATTCATAACCTTTAAATTTGCATGTTCAATTCTACAGCCCAAATCCTTAAGTATATTCTTTAGAGTGGACTGAACAATTTCTGATTCAGAATTAATTAAAATCTTTATATTAATAGCCTTGGACTTTACTTTATTCAATATATTCCTTAAATAGAAACTGCTAAAATCATTCATAGTATTTAAACCGTTGATATCATTAGCATCGCACCGGGTAAAATCTTCTCTTACAAAAACATTTTCAATTTTTCTTTCAAGACTTCTATTTATGTTCACTCCGTTATTATCCAAAAAATCTATCATTAGCCTTCCATTATTTTCTGAAGGTGAAGCAATATAAATTGCTCCATCCAAGCCAAAAAACTTTGTAGCAGATCTTGTCATTGGTAAAAGCAGCTTGCCAAAATTATATGCTTTTACACCTGAAGATAAAAGTCCTGAAATCATGGAAGAATGAAGCATAAAAGAAGGACTTGTACCATCATAACTAATCCCTATCTTAGCTCCCTTTTCAAATACCGCTCCATAAGATGCACCCAATTTCGAAGCAAATTCCGGTGTAATATCAATATTTATCTCTCCGGATATCCCCCTTGCTCCAAATAAGGATTTTGTATATTTACTTCCCCATACAAGATTGGTATTTACTTCAGTTCCTGCATCGATTGTTTTATTAGGCCATATCTTAATATTGGGTTTAACTATTGAATGTTCTAATAGTATTGTATTGTTTCCTATGACAGAATGTTCAAAGGCTGAACAGCCTTCCATTAACTGTACCTTATTACACATTATTGAACCTCTTAACTCTGCATTTTTACCAATATAACAGTTTCTCCAAATAATACTTCTTTTAATAGAGCAATCCTCATCCAATATCGTTCCGTTTCCAATGACAGAAAAAGAGTCCAAAAAAACTCCTTTCTTAATCTTAACATTTTTTCCTATTACCACCGGGCTGTTTATTATGCAGTTAGGATCAATTTCACTTCCTTCTCCTATCCATATATTGTAATTTTCCTTTTTCCCTTCCATATTAATTTCTACCTTATCCTCAAATGCATCAATATGTGCTTGATGATATGCTTTTAAATCTCCTATATCACACCAGTAATTCTGTGTGATATAGCCATATATAGGTAATTTTTGTTTTAGTATAAGAGGAAATAAATCTTTACTGAAATCGAATATTTCACTCTTTTTAAACATTTTTAATATATCTGGTTCAAGTATATAAATTCCTGTATTTACAGTATCGCTAAATACTTCTCCCCAACTCGGTTTTTCTAAAAACCTTGTAATTTTTCCTCCTTGCTCGGTAACTACTACACCATACTCTAGTGGTACGTTAACTTTTGTTAGAATCAACGTTGCCATAGATTTATTATTCTTGTGAAACTCTATTGCACTATTTAAATCAACATCTGTTAATGCATCTCCACTAATAACAATAAATGTATCATTTAAATACTCTTCAGCGTTTTTTACACTTCCTGCAGTACCTAATGGAGATTCTTCGGTAAAGTATCTAAGATTTACTCCAAAATCCTGACCATCTCCAAAATAATCCTTAATTATGTCAGGCATATATTGTAGCGTAACTGCTATTTCACTAATTCCATGCTTTTTTATTAACTCAATTATATGCTGCATTATTGGCTTATTTACAATTGGAACCATTGGCTTGGGAATGTTACAGGTTAAAGGTCTTAACCTGGTACCTTCTCCCCCAGCCATTATAACTACTTTCAATTACTATTCACCCTTTCTTTGCAAGAATTACTCCTACATCTTTTTTAAATAACGGCCATGATTATTTACAAATAATCTTTATAACAAATAAATAGATTGTATTTTCCTAGAAATATAGAAATAGATTCCTTTTTGTTTAAGGAATGATGAAATGATAAATTTAAAAAATATCTCACTTTAAAATCGCGTTTTATAATCTCATCATTCCTTAATGATTAATACAAATTTATTATGTGTAATTAATCTTTTATTATTCTGAGCTAAAATTAACTAGGAATTTAAAATGAATTATTGAAGATAATAATATTGAATTTAAAAATTGGAGGGATAATATGATTAAAAATAATAAGTATATTAACAATGGTGTTTATATCACTCCTCAAGAAGTTACAACAGGTGATAAGTTAAGAATCTCATATGACGGATTGCTGGCAAAATTCGGAGCAACTGATGTTTTTGCTCATATAGGTTATGGCAGCAAGTGGGATAATGTACAGGATATAAAAATGTCAAAAACACCTGTAGGATTTGAAGCAACTCTTCCTGTAACCAAGTCAATGCCTCTTTATGTATGCTTCAAAGACTCTGCTGAGAACTGGGATAACAACTCAGGTAAAAACTACACCTTTGATGTGGTTTCATAAAATTAGAAAAGAAAAGAAATAGCGTCACAAATTTGTGACGCTATTTCTTTTCTTTTCTAATTCGGTTTAATCTTTTTTGTACCTCAACTTCATACCCATTACCAGTCGGAGTATAATAGATGGTTCCCTCAAGTTCTTTTGGAAGATACTGTTGCTGAACATAGTTTCCTTCAAAGTGATGTGCATATTTGTAGTCTTTTCCATAACCATGCTTTGTTAATTCATCAAAAACAGCATTCCGTAGGTGGAGAGGAACTTCTCCACAATCCTTGTCCTTTATATCCTCCAGCGCCTTGTTAATTCCAACATAACTTGCATTAGACTTGGGACTTACTGCAATTAGAACTGCTGCCTCTGCAAGGATTATTCTTGCCTCGGGCATTCCCACCATATGAACTGCCTGTGCTGCTGCAACTGCTGCAACGAGTGCTTCCGGATTTGCTATTCCCACATCTTCGGCAGCACATATTACTATTCTACGTGCCAAAAACATTGGATCCTCTCCGGCACTTACAGCACGTGCCAAATAAAACAGAGCAGCATCAGGATCACTCCCGCGCATTGACTTGATGAATGCACTAATATTATCATAATGACCATCTGCATTTTTATCATATGATACGACTCTTTTTTGCAAGCATTCCTGTATTATTTCCCTATCTAACTTTATACTTCCATCTTCGCTTACAGGAGTTGTGAGTACGGCAAGTTCAAGCGCATTTAATGCAGTTCTGGCATCACCGTTTGAAATATCCGCAAGAATGTCAATCGCTTCTTCTGAAATATCTATATTAAGATTGCCAAGGCCTCTTTCCTTTTCTTTTAAAGTATTATTAATTATTCTTACCAAATGCTCTTTCTTCAAGCGTTCTAATTTAAAAACCGTTGATCTTGATATAAGAGCTTTATTAACTTCAAAGTACGGGTTTTCTGTAGTTGCCCCTATCAATATTACCGTGCCGTTTTCTACGAAAGGTAAAAGTGCATCCTGCTGTGCCTTGTTAAATCTGTGAATTTCATCAATAAATAGTACAACCCTGCCGCTAGGATTTAATAAGGTATTTTGCGCTTCGTTTACAACCGATTTAATATCTGCAATACCTGAATTTACTGCGTTCAATCTTTCAAATTTATTCCTGGTAGTACATGCTATAACCTTGGCAAGCGCTGACTTACCACATCCGGGAGGCCCCCATAGTATGATCGAGGATAGCTTGTCAGCCTTAATTAATCTATATAAAAGCTTGCCTTCGGCTAAAAATTCCTCTTGACCTACATATTCTTCCAAACTTCTTGGACACATTCTAAAAGCAAGTGGAGCTTTTTTGTTCATTATTCGCACCTCTGCCTGTTAAATCATTTAAGTAGTATTCTATCCTAGCCGCTCTTCTATTACCCTTGCAAGCTCCTTAGCCCGTGCATCTATATAATTAACATCCTTGCCCTCAATCATTACCCTTACCAAAGGCTCTGTTCCGGAAGGACGGATAAGTACTCTCCCTTCATCTCTAAACTCTTTTTCCAAATCATTAACCAAGGATGCAACAATACTATCTTTCATATATTCATTTTTCTTTTCATTACTTACCTTTGCATTTACTAATACCTGCGGGTATACTTGCATAATTGATGCAGCCTCGGATAATGTCTTACCTGTATCCTTTAATGTTGATAATAGCTGCAGTGCTGTGAGTATTCCATCTCCGGTAGTATTATAGTCTAGAAAGATTATATGTCCTGATTGTTCTCCTCCTAAGGAAAGCCCTCCTTCCAGCATCTGTTCCAGCACGTACCTGTCGCCTACCTTTGTTTTAATCACCTTTATGCCATTCTTTTTCGCAAATATATCGAAACCTAAGTTACTCATTACAGTTGCAACTATAGTATCTTCTTTAAGCTTGCCTTTTTCTTTCATATATTGTCCGCAGATTGACATAATCTTGTCTCCATCTACCAGTTCTCCGTTTTCATCAACCACTAATACTCTGTCAGCATCACCATCAAAAGCCAAACCTAAATCCATATTTTCGTCAACTACAAATTTCTTAAGCTCTTCCATATGGGTAGAACCACATTTGCAATTTATATTTGTACCATCCGGACAGTCATTAATTGCTTTGACCTCAGCGCCAATCTCTCTGAATACCTGAGGTGCTATCTTATAAGAAGCCCCGTTTGCACAATCAAGTGCTACCTTTAAGCCCTTAAAATCACATTTTACAGTACTTTTGAGGAACTCTTTATAGTTGCCTAGAGCCTGTTCCAATGGCCTGGATCTTCCAACATTCTTTCCGGTTACCTCAGGTAATTCTTCAGATTCATCCAGTATTATTGATTCTATTCTTTCTTCAATACTATCAGGTAACTTAAACCCTTTATTATTGAAATATTTTATTCCATTAAACTCATATGGGTTATGAGAAGCAGAAATCATGACTCCAGCATCAGCTCCGTATTTCCTTACAAGATATGCAATTGCTGGCGTGGGAATCACTCCGACTAATTCAACTTCGGCACCAACAGAGCACAAACCAGATACCAGTGCTGCTTCAAGCATATCACATGATAACCTTGTGTCTTTACCTACAAGTATTCTTGGCTTGTGATTCACCTCTCCGGATAACACATATGCTCCAGCCCTGCCAATTTCAAATGCAAGACTTGGCGTTAACTCTTTATTGGCTATTCCCCTTATTCCATCAGTTCCAAAAAGTCTTCCCATTAAAATCCTCCCTGTATGGTAGCACCTCTATTAATTCATCTTTCGAATTAATGGTCTTTAAACTTTTAATTCTGCTAATTATTTTTAATTTTTATTCTAGGTTATTATTATATTACCTTAAGTAAAAATTGACAATAACAAAGTCATTAAAAAGCTTACCGTAATAAGTGCCCTAAACCAAGAGCCCTTTTTATCTCCGGCATCACCTTAACTGCAGCCTGATATCCTCTCTCTATACACTCCGGTATCCTTGCTGTTTCAAGTAATTTTACGTCATATACTTCCGGAAGCAGCACATAATTGGCTTCTCTTACCAAATCTTTTGAAATTACGTATGCCATTATATCAATTGATTGAACAGCAATTTCCAAAACATCATCTATATCCTTATCTGCTTTGCCAGCATACCCTAGATTTACGGCAATTACTCTATCTGCTCCCATTGTTTTTAGAACACCAACAGGAATATTGTTCCTGATTCCTCCGTCTACAAGCCTCTTTCCTTTTACCATACAGGGTTTAAATACGGCTGGATAGGATATGCTTGCCCTGACTGCCGCAGCCAGTTCAATATCATCATCATATTCAATCTCCTTTTGCTCTTTAAACAAACTCCTATCCGAAACAAACATATTGATTTTTGCTGAATTGATATCCACAGCTGGAATAGCAATTGCCTTTTTCACTTCCTTAATATATTGACATCCCTTTTTCTTGCATTGATCGCCTACTATTTTCTGAATCTTATTCCCTTTTATGAAACCATCTATTTTGTTGGGTCTACCGGCAAACAATGATTTTACGTATGAATATATTTCCCTTACATCAAAATCAATGATTGTATTCTTAGCATTTTCCTCTACAATCCCTTTTATTTCGTCAGGACTGTATCCTGAACAATAAAGAGCTGCAATTATACTTCCTGCACTGGTTCCGGAAACTACGCCGGGATAAATGCCGTTTTCTTCCAATGCTTTTAAAACACCTATGTGAACAGCTCCCCTGACTCCTCCTCCTGATAAAGCTATTCCTATTCTCATAAAAATACCCCCTGAATTCGTGTATTACATAATATTCACACCAACTCCGGAGGTGATTGTCTTATGCTTCTTTTAGTTCATTCTCACTCTCATAATAAGTAATACTATTTTGCGCTTCATGAATTTCCTTATAACATCTTTTTATCTCAATGAAGCAGTTTGGGTAAATCTTCTTTTGGATTATAATTTCCCCCTCTCCACGTATTTTAAAATATCCACCCAGTTTTTTCTTCTCTTCTTCAAGCTCTTTAATTTCAGCTGTAATCTCCGCCACTTTTTCCCTTACCGCATCAGCTTCTCTTGGATTTGCCTGTTTACCTGAAGCATTGTTTAAATCGTTTTTAAGTTGAGCCTGATCCGCCTTCTTGGCATCAAGACTTCTATTAATCTCTTCCACCCGTTGTTTTATTTTTTCTTTATTTATTCCCCTTACGTTTATCAAGGTTCTCTTCTCACTTGGCGACCCAATAGTATTGGCAACAACTCTGGCATCCGCACAAATAATACCGCCGATTATCTGCCCTTTGGATGAATCTACCAGAACCTCAGCTGCATTAATATCTGCATTGATACAGTAATAACCCACGTGAACCATCTGACCGGCAACCACACTGGCATTTGTAATGTATTTTGCAAACACATTCTTTGCAGCTCTTATAGTTACTTTATTCTTTGAAGACATTCCACCTTTGATGTATATACTGCCTTTACGGCTTTCAAGTCCTCTTATGCTTCCTATCCCTAGATCTCCAAGAATTTCAATGTCTCCGTCAGCTGTTACCATGAAGTTATCATCTATTGTTCCCTTTATAGTAACACAGCCTTCAAAATCAATATTCCCTGTTGAAAAATCTACATTACCATCAATCTCTAAATGGTTTGATACTCCAACAATATCATTTTTTAAATCAACAGCACCAGTATACTTAGAGTAAAGTACTGTTTTGTTTCCTTCTTTCACCTCATACACCGAATTCTTGTCATACTCCAAAGGGAAGCTTTTCCCAGGTATTGGTTGAACTTCCATGCCTTTTACGTTTTTACCCATCTTACCAGAAGTTGCGTCAATGCGCTCGCCTAGCCATTCATCCTTATTTACTCTATTAATCAAGCTAAGTTCATAGTGGTCTACGCTTCCGTCAGCATGTATTATGGGTTTAGCCTCTTTAACTTCATACATTTTTTTCATACAATCCTTACCATTTTCGGGCATTTGACCCTCTGCGATAAGAATTTTTTTGTCATTTTTAAGCATATTTAATAGCGCTTCGTTCTTTATGCCGTATACTATACCTTCCTGTTTCAGCTTTACAAGTATTTCACTCTTTAAATTTTCTCTTTTGGAATGGCTTAATTCTTCTTGTGAAACGCATAATGTAATAAATGCTTTCATGCAATCCGGGGATATCTCTACCGAAATTCTATCCTTTCGTTCTCCAAACTTTTCCTTGGGCCTTGGAGCAAATACAACCGCACTCTTAATGGTGGTAAAGCTTGTAACTCTTATCTGGGGATGCTGGCCGACTATTTTGTTGAACTGGTCAAGTGAAAAGCCTTGTTTAAAAGACTCAATATAAAAGTTGTCACCATCTGTTGTTACTTCTATAAAGTCACACTTATACAGTACTTGTTCTGCCATAATCCCCCTCCTTCTCTATACCATCCGAGTGTTTTGCTTCTTTAGATTAACTGCGAAAAAGAATTTACATGTCTTTTCCCTCAAATTCATCTTTTCGTTGCTATTGAAGATTACTGGAAGCAATTATCTTGAAACGTTTTGTTAATTCTTTTTCGCTTCCTAATATAGAAATAAGATTTTTAAATAATTTTTTGTTTTTTTTGAATATTACCTCTAATTTAATTATACCATATTTTTCAACTTGTTTCTATTTAATTTAGCACGAAGCATAAAGATAATCAAATATATGGATATTATCACCTTTAACTTTTGTTAGCCATATCTTTTATTATTATTGTCTAAAATTCAATGTTGAATGGTTTCAGCGCTCTTTTTAGTATTCCATGAATATAGGCAATCAAAAGCCCATAGTTAACAATAGGCACACCAGCCAGGTTCGCCTGCTCTATACGGAACAACATCTCCTTTCGGTTAATCATGCAACCGCCACAGTGTACTATCAGCTTGTAGTCTTTTAAATTGTCCGGCAGTTGTATCCCGCTCGAATATTCAAATTCCAATGCTCCTCCCACGATCTGCCTCAACCATCTCGGAATTTTCACCGTTCCAATATCGTCTTCAACCCGGTGATGCGTACAAGCTTCTGCAACCAGAACCTTATCGCCGGGCACCAGTTCTTCTATTGCTTTTACACCCTTAACTAGACTCTTCAAATCTCCCTTGAAACGGGCAAAAAGTATTGAAAACGAAGTCAATTTAACATCTCCCGGAGTATCGGCATCTACCTTGAGAAAAGCTTGTGAGTCTGTAATCACAAGGCTTGGTTTTTCCTTGAGACTTTCCAGCGCAGATTTCAGCTCCCTTTCCTTTACAACCAAAGCCTTGGCATCATTATCCAGTACATCCCGGATGGTCTGCATCTGGGGAAGTATCAGTCTACCTTTTGGAGCTGCCAAATCAATGGGCACTACAAGTACAACTGTATCTCCCGGCGATATCAAGTCTCCTACTATAGTTGGAGGGGTCCAATCCTTTGGAGCATTTTTAATCATAGTCAATTTCAGCTGTTCAATGCCTTGTCCAGTGAGCGCACTTACGATAACAACCGGCTGTTCATCTGTCTCCGGCATATAATTGGATTCAACTATTTCCTTATTAATAATATCGGCTTTATTAACAACAACTATAACAGGTACATTTCTATTACGAGCCTTATTTAAAATTTCTTTTTCGTAGTCGTCAATCCCAATTACCGGATCTACAACAACCAAAACCAGATCCGTCTTGAACAGGACTTCAAGCGTCTTCTCCACCCTCATCAAGCCTAACTCTCCAGCATCGTCTGTTCCTGCAGTATCAATCAATACTACAGGTCCAAGCGGAAGGATTTCCATAGATTTAAAAACCGGATCGGTTGTAGTTCCGGGAATATTTGAAACAATAGAGGTGTTTTGTCTGGTAAGGGCATTTATGAGGCTGGATTTCCCAACGTTTCTTCGGCCAAAAAATGAAATATGCAAGCGGCTGCCGCGCGGGGTCTGATTGAGGTCTGACATTAGACATACCTTCCTTTACTTATTATTGCTTGTTAACAAGTTTTTTTCTCTTATGATTTGTTTATCTTTTTTGAGCCGGCAATTCCAGGTCTTGTTAGTTCTGAAGCGGAAAATATTATTTCAAGTTCATCATTAGTAAAAAATCCATTTTCAACCGCAGTCTCACTAATTGTCTTGCCATGTTTTTCTGCCTTCTTATACAATTCTGATGCTTTATCATATCCAATATAGGGAGTAAGGGCAGTAACCTTACATAAGCTTTCTTCAAGCCATATCCGGCATCTGCCCTGATTAGCCTCTATACCTTCAATACAATGCGACCTTAACAGTATGGCCGCATTCATCATCATTTCTATTCCATTCAGAAGATTATGCGCTATCAAGGGCAGGAATGCATTTAGTTCGAGCTGGCCGGCTGATGCCGACATTGCAATTATCTGGTCAAATCCCATGACTTGAAATGCAACCTGACTAACCATCTCCGGAATAACAGGATTAATCTTCCCAGGCATTATAGAACAACCGGCCTGCATTTTGGGCAGAATAATCTCTCCCAACCCTCCGAGCGGTCCCGAGGAAAGCAGTCTCAAGTCTGCTGCTATCTTTGCCAGGTTTACTGCTGCGGCCTTAATAAGTCCCGATGCCTCTACAAAAACATCGGCATTTTGTGTAGCGTCTACTGTGTTCTCCGCTCTTGCAATTCCTAGTCCGGTAATATTTCTTAATTCTTCAATTACACTATAAATGTATTCTCTTTGTGCATTAAGACCCGTTCCCACTGCTGTTCCGCCCAGATTTACCTGTCTTAGCCGCTCCTCAGCTTTATACAGCCGCCACCTGTCGCGGGCAATGGCCTCAGCATAGGCGCCAAATTCCTGTCCCAATGTGATGGGAACAGCATCCTGCAATTCAGTCCTTCCTAATTTCAGAATACCGGAAAATGCTGCCTCTTTTTCCTGGAGCGCTCCCTGAAGCCTTGCCATAGCAACACTTAGTGCAGCTACCATTCGGATTGAAGCAATTTTTAATGCCGTAGGATAAATATCGTTGGTTGACTGCGATTGATTAACATGCTCTAAAGGGTGGACCATATGGTAATCGCCTTTTTGACCGCCTAATATCTCAATGGCCCGGTTTGCCAATACTTCGTTCATATTCATATTTGTAGATGTTCCGGCTCCCCCCTGGAATGCATCGGTTATGAAATGTTCTGAGAGCTTTCCCTGTGCTGCTTCTTTAGCCGCTTCAACAATTGCCCGACCTATTTTACTATCTAACAAATCAGACTTCATATTAGCCTGAGCACAAGCCTGTTTAACCTCTGCCAGAGCTCTTATTAGTTCCTTGTGAACCTTAAAGCCTGATACGGGAAAATTTTGTACGGCTCTTGCCGTATGTATGCCGTAATATGCATTTTCAGGTATCTCTAGGTTTCCTAAAAAGTCTTTTTCCTCACGGTTGGGCATTATCATCACCCCACTTTATGTAATTCGGCGGCTTTCTATTGGATTTCTCTATAGCCTCTAAAGCCAAGTCTATTCCAACCCTGGCCTTGCCATTATATATGTTATAGTTTTTTCTATACTCAATTGGAGTATAACCTATCATAATTACATTTGCACCACATTTCAAAGCTTCTATCTGTGCTCCTTTAGATAATGTTGTAAGAGCTGTAGTAACAGGAATAAATACTCTCCGGCATACTATCCTGGCAGCCGCTATTGCTTTCAGCGTGAGATCAATACTTCCAGGTTTACAGTCTTCAAGCAGTGTACCTCTTGCAGGTATGAACGGGCCAATACCAATCATACTTATTTCCAAATCCCTAAAGTATTGAATATCCCTGGCAATATCTGAAATTGTCTGGCCCGGAAGTCCGATTATTATTCCCGAACCATTGATATACCCCAGTTCGCTCAGCCACTTTGAATATTGTAGTCTTTCGGTCAACAGGTCGTCAGGATGAACCGACTTAAAGAGCTCAGGGTTGGTTGTTTCAATTTTCAACAAATAATTTGAAGCTCCCGCTTGCCTATAAGCATCATATTCCTCTCTTGTCCTTTCACCTATGCTTAGAGTTACCTTCATTTTCAGTTGATCTACAATCCTTTCAACCAGCCTTACGATTCTTTCTTTTGTCCAGAATAAATCTTCTCCCGACTGCAGAACCAGCCGCTCTATTCCTGTTTCTTCCTTTATACGCTTGGCCAGCCCTATAATCTCATCTTCCTTCATTCTATACCTTGTGAGATTTTTAACTGTTGAGTTAATACCACAGTAGCTGCAGCTTTTTCTACAGTAATTTGAGAATTCAATAATGGCACGAAGCGGTATAACATCTCCCACTGTCTTCCTTCTAAAATAATCTGCAGTTTTATACAGTACTTCCTTATCTTTATCGGCTTCAACAGTTAACAGATATTCAATATTTTCAAAGGAAAGTTTATCACCCCTGCTTATTTGGGTAAGTACTTCATACATTTCAGACGATATTTTTTTATCGCTCAACTCCTCCAAGAAACCGGATAAATCCAAAGGCGACCGCTTAAACTGCTCGGCTAATGGTAAAAGTTCATCATCAATATAATCTGGCATTTTCACTCTACACTCCTAATTTGACCAAATAATCATATCAAAAGAATATATCCCGCTCTCCATTTTCTATTTCCTTGAGCTTTTGTACTGTAACCCTCTTAATGTTTTGGTCTTGGATTTCCCCAAGTGCCTTCCGGATTATTTCCTCACCCAGCTTTATTAATCCCGGAGTACCATAGTCAAGCAGGTTTTCCTTGAAGGTCAGTATAGCATTGGGCTGGCAGAATTCGTGTATTTCGCCCTCTTTAGCATATCCCATGAACACCTCACCTGTGCGGTTACGTCTGTAACACGAAGTACAAAAACTGGGGATATATCCTTTCCTGCAAATGGCTTCTAAAACCTCAGGCAAAGACCTGTGGTCACTTATATGAAACTGGTCGTCACTCTCTGTCTTTTCTTTATACCCGCCTACACTGGTACTTGAACCTGCACTTATCTGGGAAACTCCCAGACTTAAAAGTTCATCCCTGAACTTTGAGCTCTCTCTTGTGGAAAGAATTATTCCTGTATAAGGAACCGCCAATCTGAAAACTGCAACAATCTTCCTGAAATCATCATTACTTACTGAATGGGGTACGCTGCCAAGCTTCCAATCATCGGCCGGCCTGAGTCTCGGAACCGATATTGTATGAGGCCCGATTCCGAACTTTTTCTCAAGGTTTTCGATGTGGTTGAGTGTAGCAAGGATCTCAAATTTATAATTATACAGTCCTAGAAGCGCACCAATACCTACGTCATCTATTCCTGCCTCCAATGCCCTTTCCATTGCAGTTACCCTGTAGTAATAATCGGCTTTTTGTCCGGATGGATGCATCTTTTTATAGGTATCCAGATGATATGTTTCCTGAAACAACTGGTAGGTTCCAATGCTGCTTGACTTTAGCTTTTTAAAATCTTCAACCTCCATTGGTGCTGCATTTACATTTATTCTTCTAATACCAGTATTTGAATAAATTGCAGCTACAGCCTCTGTAATAAATTCAATATGTGTCTTCTGCGGATGTTCGCCACAAACCAGAAGGATTCTTTTATGTCCTTGTGCCTCAATTGCTTTGGTTTCGTTTACAATTTCCCCATATGTCAGGGTTTTCCTTGCAATTTCCTTATTTTCCATCCTAAAACTGCAGTATAAACAATTATTTGTACATTCATTGCTTATGTACAAAGGTGCAAATAGTACTACCCTCTTTCCATAAATCTTATCCTTTATGTATCTTGCAGCATCAAATAGTTGATGCTGCAGTTCACTATCATCTGAATTTATAAGGCATGCTGCCTCTTCAAGCGTAATTCCCCTGCACTCCCTTGACTTTTCTATTATTTCTCCAACCTTGTTTTTATCTACATTCTCCGAGTTCTCCAAAGCCTTACCGATTCTTATTTCATCTATGTATGTGTTCATCTTTCTCCTCCTTAATGACGTATTAATAAAATAAAACTCTTCCCACTTAGACAGGAAGAGTTCAAATCTACAAACTCTCACCTCCCTTTGAATAAGCCTTAACCGCTTCATCAGGACATAATTTTTGAGCGACCCCTTCAGTCAGAAAACCCTCCCTAGAGGTATATTGTCAGCCTATTATGTTTGTCACCTAAGCCGGTTAGGATGCAATCAGTACCTTGGCCTTAACTCCATTTAAGCCTCCAAGCTTGCCGGAGATAGCTCCAATTTCATCATTGGTGGCATCAACAATTACTGAAATTACTGAAACGTTTTTTTCCTTATATGGTAGTCCCATTCTTCCTATAATCAGGTCACCATATGATGACAATATCTCATTCACCTTTGCCGCATTTTCTAATCTCTCACTCACAATGATTCCAATAATAGCCAGTCTCTTTTCCAAATTACCACCCTCTTAATAAATATATTAAAACCATAAAGTAAGAATTCCCATAACAAGCTTTTGTTCCTAAGTTCAGCACCGGGCACATTTCTCAAATTTCATTTTATCCCCTTCTTCCGGCACTTCAACCGGATAACACTTGTCGAAGCATGCCGTGCAGAATCCGCAGCCTGTTTGCTTGACTGTTTCCAACAAACCTTCTTTGCTAAGATATGCAAGACTGTCTGATCCTATAATTTCCCTGATTTCTTCAACCTCCTTGGTAGAAGCTACCAGCTGCTTGCTGGATGGAACGTCTATGCCAAAATGACATGGGTACTTATAAGGTGGAGATCCAACCCTCATGTGTATCTCCTTGGCTCCGGCCTGCTTTAGTATATTGATAATCCACCTAATGGTAGTTCCCCTTACTATCGAATCTTCGACGAGTATAATTTTTTTGCCCTCTATTACACTTTTCATTGCATTTAATTTTATTCTTACCCCGATTTCCCTCTTTGCCTGTTCAGGTTGTATAAAGGTTCGACCCGTATACCTGTTCTTCATTAGTCCCTGGTCAAAAGGTATTCCGGACTGTTCTGAATATCCAATTGCTGCTGAAAGCCCCGAGTCAGGCACACCAACTACAAGGTCTGCATCAACAGGACTCTCCATGGCAAGTGTACGTCCAGCCATCTTTCTTGATTCATATACACTTAAACCGTTCATTATGCTGTCAGGCCTGGCAAAGTATATATATTCAAAAACACACATGCTCTGATTAACTTTTACTGATATCTGAATTGAAGTTATTCCTTCTTTATCTAAAACAACAATCTCCCCGGGTTGAACATCTCTTACGAATTCAGCTCCTATGGCATCAATTGCACAGGTTTCAGAAGCTAGTATATACGAGTCTCCCAGCTTAGCAATAGATAGTGGTCTAAAACCATGCGGATCCCTCATACCGATAAGTTTGTCATTGGTCATAACGAGCAGTGCATAGGAACCCTTCAATTTATTAGATAGTTCTTCAATTGATTTCTCGATTGGTCTATCAAGGATAAATTCCCTGGCAAGCATATTAGCAATAACTTCTGAGTCAATAGATGTCTGGAATAAAGTACCTTGCTTCTCCAACTCGGTACGGAGTTCACCCGCATTAACCAGATTCCCGTTATGTGCTATTGCCAACTGGCCTTTCATATATCTTGCCACCATTGGCTGAGCATTTTCACGGAGGCTTGCTCCCGTAGTGGAATATCTCACATGCCCGATTGCAATACTGCCTTTTAAGTGTTCAAGCATATGTGAGTTAAAAACCTCATTTACTAGACCCATATCCTTGTGGTAAATAATTGCGCCGCCATTGCTAACAGCTATGCCCGCACTTTCCTGCCCCCTGTGCTGAAGAGCATATAATCCATAATAAGTAATAGATGAAACATCATAATTATTAACATCAAATATGCCGAATACCCCGCATTCATCATGAGGCTTTCCCTCAATAACGCCTAAATCATAACACATTAGCGGCCCCGCCTTTCCCCTACATTATTTCTTTTTTCACCTTCTGGTCTCTCTCTTCTACCTCTTCGGCCATCTTTTGTTTGTATTCTTTCATCTTTTTCCTTAAATCACTATTTGAAACACCTAGTATTTGAATAGTCAGTAATGCCGCATTGTCTGCACCATCAACAGCAACAGTTGCGACAGGTATACCTTTAGGCATCTGCACTATGGATAAAAGCGAATCAAGTCCGTCAAGAGTTGAAGATTTAATAGGAATTCCTATTACCGGCAAGGTTGTGTATGCTGCCAAGACTCCCGGAAGGTGTGCAGCCTTTCCTGCTGCTGCTATGATTACGTCAAAGCCGTTTGCCTCAGCATTTTTTGCAAACTCCGCAGCCCTATCAGGAGTTCTATGTGCAGATATAACAGAGACCTCTGTATCTACTCCAAAATCCTTTAAAAGCTTTATACAGCCCTTTATAACAGGAAGATCCGAATCGCTTCCCATTATTACTGCTACTTTTGGCATACAATTCCTCCTTAAAAAATATAATAACTCCCTGTATAAATAATTTTAATTCTGATTGTCGTCCGGAATATATACATCGACAATCTTATCTCCTATTTCAATCATATCAATTACTTCCATCCCATCAACTACCCTGCCGAAAACAGCATATTGGCCATCTAACCACGACGCATCTTTCTTCAGAATATAGAACTGTGAGCTTGCTGAATCAGGGTCAGCAGACCTTGCCATAGCAACAGCCCCCCTGAGGTTTAAAAGCTTTTCATTTGTTTCAAGCTTTATGGTTTTTTCACTTCCTCCAGTTCCATCACCCTTGGGGTCTCCGCCTTGAATCACCCAGTCTTCAACTCTATGGTATGAAAGACCATCATAAAAGTTATTTTTCACAAGGACTAGAAAATTTTCAACCGTTACCGGCATGAGTTCAGGGTAGACTTCTATTTTTATGTCACCCTTACCAGTTTTAATATCCAACACAACTGACTTCTCTTTTGATAAATCAATTTGGTTAATATCTGCTTGAGCTTTAGATTTTGATACTTGATTATTAATTATTTCTAAAACTGTTTTTATTTCAATACTTTCCTGTTCCAGCTTTTTAGTGGTTATATTTACAGCCTTTTTCGTTAAATCATATGAAACCGTATCTTCCAATAACTGTACTACTGTTCTCAAAGGAACATGTAATCTGCCATTTATATTTTTTGTAGAAAACTCTTTGATCTCATAGCTAGTCAAGTCTTTAAAGAGTTCCTTTTCAGACAATCCGTAAATGACTAAACCATTTTTACTATTATAGGGAATAAGTACAGCCTTATCGCCCTTTACACCTAAAACAGCTTTAAGGTCGGATATTGCTTCGAACCTTACTCCCACTGCATTAAAAACATCACGCACAGAAACCATTGTAGTTCCTTCAATAACTACAGGTTTCATTTCAAATTCTTTGCCGTCGACGAATATCTTTAGACTATCTGCACTATATGCAAAAACCGTATTACTAAAAATCATAATAATGATGATAGGGATTAGAATCACAATTCTTTTCATTTTGATTCTCCTTCTAATAGATGATTAAATATTGCTATCGGAAACCTTTTTCTGTCTCGGCACTCAATTTTTTACTCAAAATACTCCACTCCTGCCTCAAATATCATCTGGTCTTTTTCTCCTGCCACATTCTTATACAGGTTGGGTCCTATTCTCTCTGAGTGCCCCATCTTACCGAACACCCTTCCGTCATGACTGGTGATACCCTCTATTGCGTCTATGGAACCATTTGGATTAAAGCTTATGTCATATGTTGGGTTACCCTCCAGATCAACATATTGGGTAGCTATCTGTCCATTCTTAGCCATGATATCAATATCTTCGCAGGAAGCAACAAACCTGCCCTCCCCGTGCGAAACCGGAATGGTAAAAATGTCTCCCAGATTAACCTTGCTCAACCATGGAGATAGTATTGATACAACCTTAGTCCTAACCGGCTTTGACTGATGCCTGCCTATTGTATTGAAGGTCAGGGTTGGCGAGTTCCCATCTGTATCCCGGATTTCTCCATAAGGAACCAATCCGATTTTAATGAGTGCCTGGAATCCATTGCAAATACCCAAAATTAATCCGTCACGATTTTTTAGCAAATTCATAACTGCATCTTTTACATCGGGATTTCTGAATGCTGTAGCAATAAATTTTCCCGAACCGTCCGGTTCATCTCCGCCGCTGAATCCGCCGGGAATCATGATTATTTGAGAGCTGTTTATCAATTTGACCATCTGCTCAATTGTATCCCTGATTTCTGCAGAAGATAGGTTTCTAAATACCTGAATCTCTACAACCGCTCCGGCTTTTTCAAAGGCCCTGACGGTATCATATTCACAGTTGGTACCGGGAAATACCGGTATGAATACCCTTGGCTTTGCAATACTTATCCTTGGTTTTGAACCATTTCTCTTTTCATATGAGTATTTCCTTGACTGTTCTTCCCTCACTTCTGTTCTGGTTGGGAAAATTGCCTCCAAGGGCCTCAGCCAGCTGTCAACAGCAGTATTCAGATCAATTCTTACACCATTTACATTGATGGCCGGTTCAGCTTGAGTATATCCTATAAAATTGAATTCCAAGCCTTCCAGGCTTTGCCTGACGCAGAAGTCAGACGATATTTCCAACACTATCGAACCATAATCTGCAGTAAATAAAGTTCTCGGGTCAACTTCTTCTTTAAAGGTAAAACCAATCATGTTCCCAAAACACATCTTGCTTATTGCTTCAGCAATTCCACCTGCTTTCACAGTATGTGCCGAAAGTACCCTGCCTTCCAGAATAAGTTCCCGGATACGTGAGTAATTACTATCCAACTGCTCAAAATCCGGCAGGTCATTTTCATCACGTTTCAGAGCAACAAGTGCAACCTTGCTGCCTATTTTCTTAAATTCAGGTGAAATAACATTGTCTACGTCAGTAACATTTACTCCAAAAGCCACTAATGTTGGCGGAACATTCATATCCTTGAAGGTTCCCGACATGCTGTCCTTACCGCCTATTGCCGGAATTCCCAATTTCATCTGCGCATAGTACGCCCCTAGAAGCGTGCTGAATGGCTTGCCCCACTTTACAGGGTCCTTGCCCAGCTTTTCGAAGTATTCCTGAAGTGTTAACCTTATATTTTTATAGTTTCCTCCGGCAGCCGCAATCTTGGCGGTTGCTTCAACTATTGCATATACCGCGCCATGGAACGGACTCCATCTACTGATGGACGGGTTATACCCATAAGACATTATGGTTGCAGTCTGAGTTTCTCCAACCAGTACCGGTATCTTGGCTATCATGCTTTCAGCAGGTGTCATCTGGTACTTGCCTCCAAACGGCATGATTACCGACCCTGCACCAATTGTACTGTCGAATCTCTCCACCAAACCCTTCTGACTGCATACATTCAACCTTTCAAGATTGGTTAGCCATGCTTTCTCTAAATCATTAAATGACTTTTCAACTTCCTGAGGTAAAAAGTCAAAGAACTTGTTATCGCTATCAGGAGGCATAACAACAACTTGGGCAGCCTGTTTTGCGCCATTGGTGTTTAAAAAGTCCCTGCTTATGTCTACAATTCTTGTTCCTCTCCAGGTCATTCTTACCCTGCTGTCTCCGGTCACCTTGGCTGCCACAGTGGCTTCAAGGTTTTCCTCTCTTGCTGCATCAATAAATGCCTTGGCATTTTGGCCGGAGACAACAACAGCCATACGCTCCTGGGATTCTGAAATGGCAAGCTCTGTTCCATCCAGACCCTCATACTTCTTCGGTACAGCATCAAGGTCAACATCCACTCCATCAGCCAGTTCTCCAATTGCTACCGAAACTCCTCCCGCACCAAAATCATTACATTTTTTTATCATTGTACTGACAACAGGATTCCTAAATAATCTCTGTAATTTTCTTTCTGTCGGAGCATCACCCTTTTGAACCTCTGCACCGCATGTCAGGAGGGATTCTTCATTGTGTTCCTTTGAAGAACCTGTTGCACCTCCGCATCCATCACGGCCGGTTCTACCACCCAGTAAAATAACAACGTCACCCTCAACCGGTTTTTCCCTGACTACATTTTTCTTGGGAGCTGCTCCAATAACGGCGCCAATCTCCATTCTTTTGGCTGCATAACCTTCATCATATATTTCTGCAACCTGGCCGGTTGCCAGTCCAATCTGATTTCCATATGAACTGTATCCGGCAGCTGCTTCGGTAGTAATCTTTCTTTGAGGAAGCTTGCCCGGAATGGTATCCTCCACTTTTGTCCGGGGATCACTGCTTCCGGTAACCCTCATAGCCTGATAAACATACGTCCTTCCGGACAACGGGTCTCTTATAGCGCCGCCCAGGCAGGTAGCAGCGCCTCCAAAAGGTTCGATTTCGGTAGGGTGGTTATGGGTTTCATTCTTGAACATAACCAGCCATTCCTGATTCTCACCGTTTACATCAACATTGACATTTATACTGCATGCATTATTCTCATCAGATACATCCAGATCATCAACCATCCCTTTAGCTTTTAGTTCTTTCATTGCTATAGTAGCAATATCCATGAGACATATATCTCTTTCCTTTTCTCCGTAAATAAATGCCCTTGAATTCAAATAACTTTCATACGCAGACTTAATAGCATCAGTATAAGGCCCATCCTGAAAACCAACTTCATTAATACTTGTTAAGAAAGTAGTGTGCCGGCAGTGATCTGACCAATAGGTATCAAGTAACCTGATCTCTGTAATTGTTGGGTCTCTTTTTTCCGTATCCCTGAAATAAGATTGGCAAAGCTCAATATCTTCCAAAGACATAGCCAAACCCATTTTTGAAATTAACCCTTCCAACTGTTCCCGCGAAAAATTAATAAACCCTTCCGAAACCTTAACATCCTCCGGTTCAACAGTATCAACATTCAAAGTTGATGGCTTGTCCAAAGATGCTTCGCGTGTTTCAATAGGGTTTATACAATACTGCTTGATTTTATTATACTCTTGATTCGAAACTTGACCTTCGAATACTAATAGTTTTGCTGTTTTAACCTTCGGCCTCTCACCCTGGGTAAGAATCTGGACACACTGGGATGCTGAATCAGTTCTCTGATCATACTGGCCTGGAAGATACTCTATGGCTAAAACCCTTGAGCCAAAATCTTTTTTTACCTCCTCATCATATATCAGGTCAACAGGCGGCTCGGAGAAGATTGTTCCACGGGCATATTGATACTCATCATCCGATATTCCCGAAATATCATACCTATTTAAAATCCTTACCGACTCAAGCCCCTTTATGCCAAGGTTCTGCTTCAAATCACGAAGCAGCTTTTGAGCTTCAACATCGAAGCCTTTTTTCTTTTCGACAAATACACGCCTCACAATACCAGCCATGAAAGTCCCCTCTTTCATTTACCTTTATATGAATTAATCTAGAGCTTATCCGCAAATAATTGTACTACTCATTGACTGCTGATTTCCCAAAATACTTCGTTGCCGTCAGTTGCAATAAAACAATTATTGCGCTTTCCTCCGCCTTGTATTTTGAAAAATCATCTAGCCACTTAGCAGCACCCTTATTCACGGATAAGCTCTTATTATTAACTTGATAAGTTCAGTATAACAAGACATGTTTCTAAAATCAATAATTTATAAAAGTTATTGGAAACGGTTATTCTAAACAACATTGACTAAAGAAGAAAGGACAGAAAAATAGGGACTGCTTTCGCAATCCCTTACAAAATACTATTTAGACTAAAGTGCAGGAATGAATACGTCAATCATGCTGTTGTTTCCGGTCCTGTCGTCCGTACTAATCCATATGCTATGCGGGTTTCCGTCAAGCGGAACCTGGACTTCCAAAAAGCTCTTGGGAAATCCGTAAGCGCTTTTGCTATCATCCAGTTTATACCTGAGCTCTTGGATTCCCGTACCATCGTCATAAGCAGATATGAATACTTGTCCATCCGAATGAGCATCCTTTCCGGTACTCTTTACCTACTGTAAATATTTAACATCAATATAATCTGACACTCTTATATTATAGTCTTCCCGTTCCCTAACCCTCTTCGGTTCAGTGTCAACCTCAATTATCGCTTTCTTCTCTATAGACTTAAGTATATCAAACACCATCTTAACATCCCCATACTCTATCTCCGGCGTCACCGAAATCTCTTCGGTTCCATTCATTGCATTGTAAAAGTTAAGCAGCTCATTATAGTAACCCCGTTCAGGTATAAAGCCAACCTGCTCAGTTTTGCCATCATTGTAGGCTATATTTATAATGCCCGACTTTTTATTCTCCAGATAAATCATTCCATTGGTCCCAAATATCCTTAACCCTACTAACGGCTTTTGCATTTCCTTTCCGGTAGGAAAATACGTAAACTGCCCTATGACGCCATTCTTAAATAGTACATTTGCATTAACCGAAACATAGGGATTAAAATCTTTTCCCAACGGTTTTCCAAAAGCTTGTACTCTTTCAACCGCGCCAAAAATATGCCTAATGCCGGCTATGTTATGCAGGGCGGCATCCAGAAATGCTCCGCCCCTGAAATCCGGATGCTGCCTCCATTCGGCCGCAGCGTAAGTATTCTCATCCATGATGCACTGAAAACACTCGACCTCATTCCAAATAAAATATATCGGCTGTCCAATCTTTCCCTGACTTATTATGTCCCGTATTTTGTTTATCTCGTCACTATACCTGAAATTCTCAGCAATCATAACCTTTATCCCATATTTTCCCGGTATTCCAGCGAACTTCCTAGCTTGATCGAGGTTTGGTGCAAGCGGCTTTTCACATATAATATTCTTACCTGCTTTTGCCGAATCCTCTGAAATCACATAATTCATGCTTATTGGTACTAAAATTAGTACTGCGTCAACGTCATCCCTTGCAAGAAGTTCCTTATAATCGTCATAAATATTGACCGGTTCTAACCCTATCTTCTTTGCTGCTGCTTCAGCATCGCTTTTTGTCCGGTTTGCCATGGCAACAACTTTATACCGGTCTCCCAATTCCTTTATGGCAGGGTAATGTATCCACTCCCATGCCATACCCGTACCTATTATACCTAACCGCACTGTCTTCATAAAAATAAGGCCTCCTAAATATTTTTTTCTAGTATGCCTATTTTTTTGCTTAGTCATGTAATTATAGTGCTATATTAATAGTAATAAAGAATTTACTTTGACATAAGTTTTTATGTCAAAGTACCTATACCCCTGACACACTTTTACTATTTAAGTGTATAAATAACGTTAGAATACATAAGATAAAGCAGTAATATATTTGTACAACTTGTACAGCATGTATAACTATGATATAATAGGAGGTGAGAGGGGGTATGAGTATGCTCAAAGAAATGTATTCAACTGAGCTAAGGGATCATCTTGGCGAAGTTCTTGATGAAGTTGAAAAAACAAAGTTTCCTGTTATAACCAAGAAGAAAGTTGCCGGTGGATCAAAGGAGTATGCAATAATATCAAGGGCAATATTACAACATAAAATTTTAAGGTATCTGGTAAAAGATGAGTTTCTTGTTGAGGTATATAAGGAGCAAGATAATACAGTTACCTTATCAATGCCTTTCTTTGGTATAGCAGTTAATGGAGAGAACATAAATGAAGCAACAAAAGAGTTAATTGAAGATTTAAAGATGTATGCAGAGGACTATAAAAAAGATATTGATGCATACTTAAAGTCACCAAACCGTAAGGATCATCTTATTCCACTTTTACAACTTAGCTTTTGTGACACCGATGAAGAAATAATAAAGCTACTAAAGTATAATAATAATGGTTAAGAGAAGGTAACAAAATTGCCAACATTTAGAGAGCTTGAAAGGTTTATATTAAATGATGATAGGTATGGAGCAAAGTGGGAAAAGATACGGACGGCAGACCACGACTACTATGAAAAGAAACTGCCTAACGGAGAAATATGGAGAACAAAAGTCAGTTTTGCAAAACAAAAAGAAATACCTTCACGACTCTTTCAAGAGATATTAAAACATCAGCTATATACTGAAAAAAGAGAGTTCAACAAAATATCCAAAGGAAGATAAAAGTGTGTCAGGGGGACAGGTACTGTCAAAGTACCCGTCCCCCTGACACACTTTTATCAATAAATTTTTAATAATTTTTTTAAACTAATTTTTACCTTAATGAAAATATCTGATATAATTATAATTAAAACAATAAGGGGAGGTAATTATGGATATCAATATTGAAAACTTCCAATCAATTTTAGCAACTGCACATCAATTAAAATCCAACAGCCAATACACAGAGGCTATAGAATTATACAAGAAGTTATTATCAATAAATGAAGTTCCTATAATCCATCATATGCTCGGTGAAATTTACCTTACCTTGGGAAGAGTTGAAGAAGCTTTAAAAAGCTTTAAAAGTCATGCCCGTATTCAACCTGACAGCAAAGAGGTATACTTCTTCATCGGAAACTGCTATAGTATGCTCAGAAGGTACGGAGAAGCTATAAAAGCATATGAAAAATCTCTCGAACTCGGCCCCGACAACCCATATGCATTTGATAACATGGCAAACGCCTGGGAAGAGCTAAAAATGCTTAATTATTCTCTTGAATGCAGGCAAAAAGCTGCTTCTCTTAAGCCGGATGACGCATTTATTCAATGCAGTATGGCAAATACTCTCTATAAACTGGATCTAAAGGAAGAAGCAATGAAAGTTTATAAGAATTCTGCATGTCTGGATCCTAAATACCCGGATGTCTATTACTACATGGGCAACTGCCTGTGCTCAATGGAAAACTATAAGCAGGCAATTCAGACATACTCAATGGCATTAGACCTGGATCCATATTTTGTAGACGCTCAGAACAATATGGGCAATGCTTATTTTGATATTGGAAATCTCGAAGAAGCGCTAGCATACTATCAGAAAGCAAGAAACCTGGACCTATATAATCCTGAAATTTTAAACAACCTGGGTGACCTATATAGTGTGCTTGGAGAATATGATAATGCAATGGAATGTTATAATACTATCTTGGAAAACTATAATGATGAACTCATCGAAAACCTGATTAAAAACAAAAAGGAAAGGTGTCCGGTCCATCCAAAAGGCTATGTAATACATAGAGAAAAACACTACAAAAAATATTTGGGCGAATTTTCAAGAGTAATGCATACCATAGCCCAGGAGAAAAAGCCCTTCATAGATATCTACGAGATACCCCCACAAAAGGGGCGCTACTTCTGGACTTACATAACCGGTGGGATGAGTGACATTGCACAAAATGTGAATATTGGTTCAAATAGCGTCAATCCCTACTCCGAACTTATTATATATACAAGTGAAAAATCCATATGGGCAAGAAAGGTGTTATATAATTTGGCTTACCATCCATTCCTTAATAATTCATATGTACAATACTCAAGTACAGTTGAATTTGATTTTTCATTCGTTGAGGAAGCTGAGATGAAGGATGCCCTCCTGTTGGATACCAAGGTTGAAGAACGAGGATTCCTGGATTTTGAATTAGATGGAAAGAAAATTAATTTTCTCAGAGTTCTACCTATATCCGATAAGGAACTTGAATTCAAGAATAAGAACGGAACAAGTGCATTGCTTAATAAATTCTCAGAATCGCAAGTAGATTTTGTGGTTGATATTATGCGAAAATCAGTAATATAAGTAAAACCATAAAAAGCAATAAAAAAAGCTATNNATAGCTTTTTTTATTGCTTTTTATGCTCTATCTGAACAGTTCAATACATTCTTTATCTTGTGGCGTACCATTTCTTTGATTGCTTCTCTTGCAGGCTTTAGATACTGTCTTGGGTCAAAATCCTCGGGTTTCTCTGCAAAATGCTTTCTTATTGATGCAGTCATTGCCAATCTCAGGTCTGTATCAATGTTTATCTTGCATGCTCCCATAGCTCCGGCCTTCTTAAGCATTTCCTCCGGAACTCCCTGGGCACCCGGCAGATTTCCGCCATATTTATTACAAAGTTGAACAAATTCCGGGAGAACTGTTGAAGCTCCGTGGAGAACAAGTGGGAATCCAGGCTTAAGCTTTGTAATTTTTTCAAGTATATCAAATCTTAGTCTTGGCTCTCCCTTGAATTTGTAAGCTCCATGGCTTGTTCCGATTGCGATTGCCAGGGAATCGCATCCGGTTCTTTCTATGAATTCCACTGCCTGGTCAGGGTCTGTAAACGCTGCATCCTTAGCATCAACATTTACGTCATCCTCTATACCGGCAAGTTTACCTAATTCAGCTTCTACCACTACTCCCTTTTCATGAGCGTATTCAATAACCTGTTTTGTTAAAGCTATATTCTCTTCAAACGGGTATTTGGAACCGTCTATCATAACAGAGCTAAATCCTCCGTCAATACAAGACTTACAAACTTCAAAGTCTTCACCATGGTCTAGATGCAAACAGATATTCAGGCCTGTATCCTCTATTGCTGCCTCAACCAGTTTCATTAAATATACGTGCTTGGCATATTTTCTGGCTCCAGCGGAAACCTGAAGTATAAGCGGAGCATTTTCTTCCTTTGCCGCTTCAGTAATTCCTTGAATAATCTCCATATTGTTTACATTAAAAGCTCCTACTGCATAACCACCCTCATACGCTTTTTTGAACATTTCTTTTGAAGTTATTAATGGCACTTTGCTCACTCTCCAATCTTAGAATTTTTGTATACATTTTTATCTAAAGAAGTAGCTTGCGAATCTATAGAATTCTTCGTCAACCTTCTTCTGAACTGTTACGGCCTTCTCAAGGTCGACAGGTACTATATTTGTTCCCTGAAGTGCAACCATGTTGCCATATCTATTTTCTACAACCAGCTCAGCAGCCTTTACCCCCATCTTTGTTCCTAGAACCCTATCAAAAGCTGATGGTGAGCCACCCCTCTGCAGGTGTCCCAGAACAACCGCTCTAGTTTCCATACCTGTTTTCTCCTCAATCAACTTTGCAAGCGTGTGTCCTATCTCTTTCTTCTCCAACCTTTTATTTCCGAATGCATCCTTCTCCATGCTGTTGATATCCATTCCTTCAAGCTCGAATCCTTCTGCTACACAAACTATACTGTAATCTTTTCCTCTTCTTCTTCTATCCTCAATTACGCCAACAACCTCATCAATTGTTTTTGGAAACTCCGGTATTAAAATTTCGTGTGCACCCGAAGCCATACCGGCATTTATTGCAATCCAACCTGTATGTCTTCCCATAACCTCAACAACAATACACCTTGAATGTGATTTTGCTGTGGTATGCAGCCTATCGATTGCCTCAGCAACTATGTTTGAGGCTGTATCAAATCCGAATGTGTAATCTGTAGAAGATAAGTCATTATCAATAGTCTTGGGAACTCCTATCATGTTCATTCCCATTTTCTGAAGCTTATTGGCAACACCAAGCGTATCATCGCCTCCAACAGCTACTATACCCTCAAGGTCTAACCTCTTCATGGTTTCCTTTACCTTCTCCGGCCCATTCTCAACCTTCATGATGTTGGTTCTTGAAGAACCTAAAATTGTACCACCGAGCGTATGTATATCTTCAACCTCTTCGTAGCTTAATGTTTCGCCCTCACCGGTTAGGGCGCCCATCCAGCCTTTTTTAAAGCCAAATACTTCAATTTCGTGCATTGAGCATTTTTGCACAACGCCTCGGATAACAGCATTAAGTCCGGGGCAATCTCCGCCGCCGGTAAGTATTCCAATTCTTCTCATCTTGTCATCCTCCTTATTTTATTAATTGCAAGTCAGCTTATTCTTTTTGGCTATATATTCAAAATCCACTAATAATTATAACTTAAGGCTTTATACAAGGCAATACTTAGGAATGATGAAATAATAAAACCCGATTTTAAAGCGAGATAGTTTTTGCAAATACAAGGCGGAGGAAAGCGTAATAATGGTGTTATTGCAACTGACGACAACGAAGTATTTGCGGAAACTAGCCGGTTTAAAAATGGAAATTTATTGTTTTATCATTCCTTAATATAATTTTGGTAATTAGACTATTATTTATACGGTAATTTTATTCGATAACAGGCATACCTTTTATGATATGAGCAAATACTAAAAAAAATAATAAAAGAGGATGATATAAATGGAAAAAAGGGATATTAATGTTTTGAATAATGTTTTAGAAGGAACATACATGGGAATTGACAGTTATAGTAAATTCGTAAATAACATTGACAATCCTGATTTAAGACACAAACTTGAGAATCAGGAAAGGCAGTACAAGGAAAGTGCATCTCAATTGGCTTCGCATATCCGCAATCTTGGTGGAAATGCCAAAGACAACCCTGGGTTTAAAGGGGTAGTTACCACAGTAACAAATACTGTGAAGCTTCTGGGTGAGGATAAGACAGTAAGATCTCTTGAAATGATTAAAGACGGTATAAAAACAGCTATAGATGCCAAGGAAGATGCTATAGACAAGGTATCCAGTAATTCGAAACAACTGCTTCAAAGTCAATTGGAGTCTGATAAGACTATCTTAAATGAAATCAAAAGCTTTATCAGTGAAGTTAAGCATTAGAAAAAAGAGCACACAATTGTGTGCTCTAAAATTTCTAGTATTATGTTACATAAATCTATCTCTCCACCAATTTTACTCTGTAAATAACCCTATATACTACACTAACGACACTCTTTAACAATAATATTACCTTATTCCTATTTTCATAAACCCCGAATGCAAATACAAATAGTGCAATCAAATATGGCAGATTGGCTAAATTGTGTAAATTGATATCTTGCTGGTACAAAAGCCATTTATCTTCGATAATCAATTTTATTGCAGCAAATCCAAGTACTGCACCAGCAATGTATACGCAAAACGGGAATCTCTTTAATAACCATCTTCCGCCCAATGCAAACAAAACCATCAATGGCAGATTTGACCATATACTTAACCTCAAGAGTCCAGTCTCACCGACTGTCTGAGATACATTGTAAATGGTGTTATCGAGAGACATTACTAAATCACCAAAAGTAATACTCAAAAGTACTAACACCCATGAACGTTCTGATTGTTTATTGTGGGTACTGCCCTTAATAAACCCGTAAGTCATAAAGACCAACATTATTCCCCCTAATGCTCCAAAAGGGAGAACATCAATAAATTTGCTAATAACTTTTTCCGCCAGTAACCACCGCATTGCAACCGCTATGATAATCCCTACTCCAGGTATAACTACTGCTTTCCATCTTTTAAGGTGACGGGTTGCAGCGATAATCAATAGGGAATTATCTAAAGCAAGGAACACATTAACTAACAGAATTTGTAATAACAAACTACCTCCTGGGTCGTCCGACAATACCACTCACTCCTTTGCTTTTATACAACATTGTTATTCGATCTCCTGTCCCGCTTCTTTCTACATCCTTGCCATGCACCTCCTTGACTTAATATCCCGAAAAGTTAAATCCAAACTTCTCATTAAACAAATAACCCTTCATATAAGGAAACTATAAAGATGTGCTTATAAATAAATAATCATTCTACTTATATAGTATATTTATACCAAGAATTTTTCAACTATTCAATGTTAAGATTTCATTAATTGAAGCTTATATTTAATATTTTTTAAAATATTGCGCGGTTTAAATAAGTTGAAGTTACTACATTCCTATTGCTTTTTAAGGCTTGAAAAACTGCTTTGAGCATATCCTCAGTCAATTTTTTCCTTGATATTTAGTTTTATCCATGATATATTTTTAGAAATACAACTTTATATATGCATTAGTTATGTCAGTTTTCATAACAATCGATTAAATCTATCCTCGAATTATTTTTCTGGGGGGAATTCTATGGATTAGCATTGCTGAGACTGTTTTAAAATTAATTGGTGTCTTGTTGTTTATAATAAAGGAGGTTTAAGTTATGTGTATAGGTGGTTTTCCTTTCGCCGAGTGGCATCCCAATCCACCTAAACTTCCTCAAATTTCGCCAGAAGTTATGGAGAAACACGCAAAGTTTCTTAACTTTTTGAGGCAAGAAAGAAAAGAAAGCAAAAAATTCGTAAGAAGTGATAAGCAAATTCCGGAGGAACCTTTTTGTGACTATACGCCGGGCCATGCGTAAAATTTAAAATATGGAGGTATGCTGAATGATTGGGTTCGGACCGAACAATTGCCTTTATGCCGCTTCCCCATTTAAGCATAAATATAGCCAGTACGTAGAAAAAGAACTAACTGAGGAAGAAAAGATAAAGAAACAGAAAATGGAAAATATACTTTCGGCAAAAATCAGAGCTCTTGGGAACCTAGCTATTGCAGGTGTGGCTGAATTATTTTTGGATAAAATAAAAAATGAAATAGAAAAATTGGAAGAAGCTCTAAAGATTTATTATATTTTAGATTAGCGAGGCAGATTTGCCTCTTTTTTTTACCCCCATGTCAGCAAAGCTTCTCTTACCAGCTTTGCCGCAAGTATTGCAGTCTTATTGCTTGCATCAACCTGAGGTGAAACCTCCACCAGGTCAAAACCTATTACATTCGATTCCTTTAAAAGTGAAACAGCTTTTAAAATCTCCGCAGATGTACATCCCCCAGGTTCCGGTGTACTCGTTCCATCAGCATACGCAGGGTCGACTACATCTATATCCAGCGTAACGTAAACCGGCGAATCTCCTATAAGACTAACAACATCCTTAAGAGGTTCAATAACCTCAAATGGATAAAAGTTTGTATTAGTCCTGGCAAAGTCAAGCTCATCCTTTGTCCCTGAGCGGATTCCAATCTGGTATACATTGCATGGGTTTACAAATTCACATACCTTCCTTATTACTGAAGCATGCGACAGGCTCACACCCAGATACTCCTCCCTCAGATCGGCATGTGCATCAAAATGAATAATCCTTAAATCCTTTCCGTATTTCCTATATGCCTGATTTATTACCGGAAGGCTTATAAGGTGCTCACCTCCGAGAAATATGGGAAGCTTACCATCCTCAAATATCTCCCGCGCAGCTTCCCCAATCATATCCAGACTTCCCTGTACATTACCCATAGGTAAATCAAGGTCGCCGCAGTCAAAATAAAGCTTGTCTCCCAGGCTCTTCTCCTGGTAAAAGCTGAATTCCTCAATAGCAATTGAGACCTCGCGGATTTTCTGCGGCCCAAACCTTGCCCCTGGTCTGTAACTGGATGTCCAGTCCATTGGAGCACCTATAATGATTGAATTTGCATCCTGATAATTCTCCTTACTCCCCATATAACGGAGGGAGAGTAAGCTCTCGCCATTCTTGATTCCCATTTACTTAATCAAATCCTGTGCAAACTTTGGAAGAACAAATGTAGCCTTATACAGTTGAGGAGTGAAATATTTTGTATCCAACTCAGGTATTTGTGTTTCATCAACCTCTAATGGATCATATTTCTTTGACCCCATTGTAAATGACCAGAGACCTCCGGGATAAGTAGGAATATAGCCTGTATACATCCTTGTTATTGGGAATATTGACCTTATATCCTTATTTACCCTTTTAATCAAATCCTTATTGAAGAAAGGCGATTCTGTCTGGGCAACAAAAATGCCATCGTCCTTCAGGGCTTCATATATGGCTTTATAGAAATCAGCAGCAAACAATCCTACAGCCGGACCGATAGGGTCGGTAGAGTCTACTGAGATTACATCAAATTCGTTCTTATGCTCTTTTATGTACTTAATACCGTCATCAATAATAACCTCTGCCCTTTCGTTTGATAAACCACAGCTAATTTCAGGGAGGTATTTTTTGCTGGCTTCAACAACCTTGCCATCAATCTCAACCAGCACTGCCTTTTCTATTGACGGATGCTTCAATATTTCCCTTATTGCTCCTCCGTCTCCTCCGCCGATAACCAGAGCTTTTTTTGGGTTTTTATGCGTAAAAAGAGGTACGTGCGTTATCATTTCATGATATACAAATTCGTCCTCTATATTGGTTTGTATAATATCGTCCAATACAAGCATTCTTCCAAACTGCTCTGTTTCAATAATTCCAATATCCTGGAATTCACTTTTTTCGTTATACAGCACCTTTGTTGTTTTACATGAAATTTTCATTCCCGGTGTCTGCAATTCAGTAAACCATAAATCCATTCCTATCACCTCTTAAATTATTTAAAAGCACCTAATGAAGTATTATAATCGAATTATAGAAACTAATCAAGAAAATTTAACCGGAGATTAGTATATTAGTATATAAGCAATAACTCCTAGATAAAAAATACCGCTAAACATTAGAACGTATGGTGACATCCTGTTATTAAGCTTTAGCATGATATAATTCATTAAACCGGCAAGTATAGCTGCCACCGCACTCAGAAGCAAAGCAGTATCAAAACGCCATGGAGTAAATAATATCCCGACTGAAACAGGTATACAACTTTGGAAGACCATTGCCCCGGTTATATTACCTAATGCTAGTGTATCCTTTCCCTTACCTACCCAAATAACACTGTTAAACTTCTCAGGCAGTTCAGTAGCTATTGGAGTCAATATCAGTGCCAGGATTCTGGCATCAATATGTAACATTTGTGAAGCCTCTTTTAGCGCCTCTACGAAGAAATGAGCACCTGCAGCTATACCTCCTAATGCCGCAAAAAGTTGGATCACTATGATTTTCATTCGGGTCTTTTTTCTCAATATCTTTGCAAAATGAAGTTCCTCTAAACTTCCGTTACTTTCAGTATCTCTTTTTGCTGTTAGGTATATATAATATATATATGCACAAATTAGTAAGACAGCAGCTGCTGCTTTCAATATCCATGAATCACTGAAGCTAACAAGAATGGCTATTGAATATACAACAATGAAGTAACCTATATCTCTGCTAATAATCTCAGCATTTATATTCATATTCAGGGTACGCTTGCGAGCACCGGTATATAGTACCACAGCCAGACCGGTAACAAAGAAAGCCAGGGTACTAAGCATGAATGGTGCACCTGCAATAGCTCCAACACCCACACTGGCTCCAGCCCCTCCTATAATGGCTATAATAGGCACCATGGTCTCCGGCAGACATGTCCCAACCGCTGCAAAAACGCTGCCCACAATACCTTCACCAACATTAAGCTTTTTACCAAACCATTCTATGGCATTTGTAAATACCTCGCAGCTTATAAGAATTACAATCAAACTTACCAATAGTATCCCAAATGTTATAAACATTGAATTCATCTTTGTCTCCTTATTTAGACTTAACCTCTCCTCTATAAAGCATAATTTCCTAAAAAACAAAAAATATTATTGCGTGTATATATTTAAATTATCTTTAATTCATCCTTGCTTAAATACCTCCACTTACCTTCAGGAAGATCTCTAAGTTCCAGCCCTCCTACAGCTATTCTTTTTAAATTAACTACCGGATGTCCTATTGTACTGCACATTTTCCTTACCTGACGGTTTCTCCCTTCATATATGGTTATCTCCACTATGCTCGACTTTTTCTTGGAAGCCAGAAGTCTAATGTTAGCAGGTGAAGTGGTATAATCCTCAATTTTTAGACCCTTCTTAAACCTGTTTAATTTACTGCTATCAGGTGTACCTTTAATTTCAGCTATATACTTTTTTCTAACATGATGCTTTGGGTGAGTAAAGGTATACGTAAATTCTCCATCATTAGTTAGAAGTAATAGTCCGGAAGTATCCTTATCCAGCCTGCCTACCGGAAAAACCCTTTGCTCAATATCTTCTATAAGGTCCATGACCGACAATCTGCCAAACTGTTCATGGGCGGTAGTAATATATCCCTCAGGTTTATTCAACATTATATATATCTTCTTCTCTTGAGGCTTGACTTCCTTCCCCTGAACAGTTACAACGTCTTTTCCCTGAATAACCTTTACTCCCAACTCGGTTACTGTTTTTTTATTAACTTGAATTTGTCCACCAATTATAAGTTCCTCGCCCTTTCTCCGGGAGGCAACACCACAATCAGCTAAATACTTTTGTAATCTGATACCCGATTCCATACTAATCTGTACTCCATATTCATCATTCCTTAGCATTGGATATTTTAACACACTTAGCTAATTTTGATAAGCATTATTTTAGTTCTGCCATTCTACTTCAATAATACAATATTCTTGCCTGGCTTCTGGTTAACCTGTTCCTTAAACTTTACCGGCATTGTGAATGTATCTTTATTTCCATCGCTCAAATATCTCTCTTCCGGATTTTTATCAAAATAATCCAACCAGTAGTACATATCATTTGCAACGGGTTTGTATCCCATTGCACGGATTCGTGGAAGTTTAAGAAGGTTTACGTCTTTGTTTGCCGGAGAAGGCGCCGGATTAGAACCTACCAAAAGAATAACCCTGTTTTGATACTTTGTCCCCTGGTATTCTCCCTTTTCAACAAACTCAGGATACTTCCGCGACATAATTCCCAATGGCAGCGCCAATTCATCCACTACGTAACCCGGCAATAATTCAGCGGTTTTCTTCACATGACTCCCGATTTCTTTCTGAATATCTTCGGCAGTGGCAACCTTCCTTAAATTAGCATGGCTGACAGTATGGTTTCCAATCTCAAACCCCTTATCAATCAGGTATTTTAACCTCTCCTGTGGTGTACCCTTACCATGGAAAAACCCTGTATGGTTTATAAAGAATGTCCCCTTCAAAGGAAAATCAGGATGTGTCTTGCTAAATTCCTCCATAATTCCTACGACAGATTTCGGATTGGCTGCCGGCTTACCTTCTTTTTCAACAAGATTAAACTGGCCTGAAGTACCATCATCAAAGGTAAAAACAACCGGTGTATACCCTGCCGGAACGTCAATATTGCCATCAATATAATCCCTAAGATTAACAGGCCTATACCCTTTATCATAAAGCACCTGGAGGTCTTTTCTGAAATTATCAAAAGAGCGTGTCCACTCATTGGTTTCTTTATCGACAAACTGATGATACATTAATACCATTACTTTTCCCATTTCATTGTAGTTTACATTAGCAGTATTTTCTTTCTCTAAAATTTGACCATCCTGAGGCTGCCGGTCAATTTGACCGTTAATTTGATTTTGAGGCGGTTGATTGAGTTGTTGGGTCTGCGGTTCAGGTTTTGATTCTGTTGAACATGAAATAAGTGAAAAAAACAGTGATAGTATGATTAGTAATTTAATTATATTGGTCATATGTATCCAACCTCTCCCAATTCTAAATATTGTTCCAAACACAAATGAGGGGTAGACAGGTATAACCTTTATAGTTAGAAGGAGGGTATTCTACCCGTGGTTCATATACCACGTGAAAGGAGTCCTATTTTAGCGAAGGTTAATAATATAAATAATATTACGTTTAAGCAGTTATTTTCTAAGGCTGTACCTGTCATTCCCCAGTAACATATTATAGTTTACTTGCTGCCGCTTATCAATTCTAAATTTATGGTAATAGGCTTATCATTCCTTAATATTATTTTAGGAAATCTCAATTTTAAAATTTCCCCATTGATTTAAATAAAGTTATCATTTATAATAAGATGTGCAATTTGAAATGCGAGAGTGGTGGAATTGGCAGACTCGCTAGATTCAGGTTCTAGTGTCCGAAAGGGCGTGCGGGTTCAAATCCCGCCTCTCGCACCAAGTAAAATCAAGGGTTTCAGCCCTTGATTTTTACTGTTTAAAATCCTGAAAAGAAATTATTTCCCTAATTGCCAAAGTATCTCTAAATCTCCTTGGCCATTAACTCCTCGGTCTTTTTATTGTACATTTCCATAAGCTCGTAAGCTACATTTTCATCAAGCAAACCCGTCATGCTGGGCGTTTCAAATAATCTCCGCGGAAGCTTGACACTTAACTGGTCAAATCCAAGGGATTTTTTTATGCGAAGTTTGACTTTATATATTTTTTCGCCTAATGCAGTTAAGTCCTCATCAGTGTAATTGCTGCCTATCGAATTCAACGCTGCAAGGATGGTCTGCCTGTCATACACCTTTCTCGCAAAGAGGCAAATTATTAGTGAGTTTAGCATGCACCTTTCCTTTTCTTCAGCAAAAATTGCTTCAATAAACTTCTCCTTGTTAAACTCCTTTATGCTCTGATCAATTGCATATCCTCCATTACAAAGGTGGGAGTGCCTTGCACCAACTGTAGGTCCTATCACTGAACCATACCCGGTATGATAACCCGGCATCTCATTTTTTGCAAATGTCATGGCAAATTCTTTACCGCCGTATACCTCCGAAGCTTTATAGGCCCCTTCTGAAAGCGCCTCATAAAAATCATTCTCCTTTTTGCTTATATATCCAATTGCTTTTATATAGTTGGCAGTATCCCCAAATGACAGCGGTACAATGGTATCCTGTTCCGTAATAAGCTTCTTCATGAATGCTTCGGTAGCCCAACCCAATACGACACCTGTTGACATGGCATCCAATCCATGCTTTTCAACCGCTTCAATAAGCTGGAGAACCTCTTCCGTGGTTTTAACACCTAAAAATGTCCCAAGTGCGTATATTAGTTCATAATCGTACGCAACACTTACTGCTTCATATTCGTGTCCCTTATCAAATTCCCGCCTGAACTGACCTATGTGAATACACCCTACCGGACAGCCGGTACATGCCATTTTCCTGACAAGGTTCGAACATGCGAAAGCCTCACCCGAAACATTATGACCATATTCAAAAACATTCTGCTTAAGGTTCTTGGTGGGCAACCCCCCTGCTGCGTTCAGCGGTTCAATATTTATAGGCGTCCCTGCATCATGGTACTTGGACATTATTTCGGTATCATTAACCCTTTTAAATATTCCCTGGAAAACCTTAAAGTACTCCTTGAAGTTTTTGATAGGAATATTTCTATCTCCAATTATCGAAATAGCTTTTAAGTATTTGCTTCCGAACACTGCTCCAAGACCTAACCTGCCAAAATGCCTGTAAGTATCGACACATACATTTGCATACTTTACCAGATTCTCGCCTGCTGGGCCAATTCTTATTATACTTCTTTTTCCTCCACCTGTTCCTCTCTCCCTGATAACCCGTCCTGCTTCATCATTACACATACCCCATATTGCCCGAGCGTCTTTAAACTCCACATTGTTTTTACTGATGGTAATGTAAGTCGGCTTTCTTGACTTTCCTTGTATAACTATAGCATCATAACCAGCCATAAACATAGTCATGGCCATTCTACCACCTGCATAGCTTTCGCCCAGTTCGCCAGTGAGCGGTGAACGGAACATTGCTACCGTCTTGGTTATTACGGGAAATATTGTAGATGCTGCACCAATTGCAAATACAATAGGCTGTGCTTCATCCAATACATCAAGCTCCGGCTTCAGATTTTCCTCAAAAAGCTTTGATGCAACCCCAACTCCTCCAAGGTATTCACAGAGGTCTTCCCTGTTTTCTATCCTTATCTTATTTGAAGTCAAATCTATATATAAAACTCTTATATAATTCTCATAGATCATTAGTCGATTCCTCCATTTTCAGGCATTCATGCGGACACATTCTTGCACAGGCTCCGCAGTGTTTACATATTATCGGCTTACTTTCATACTCATCAAAGTGAACAGCTCCCACTACACAAGCTTTTTCACACTTTCTACACCCTATGCATTTTTCCGGGTGTAATATTACTCCACCTCCCCGTCGCTTTTCCAGCGCGCCTGTCGGGCATGCCTCTGCACAAGCCCTTTCATCCTTGCAGGCATTGCATACAACAGCTACAAACTTACCGGTAAGGCCGCCTGTTGTTCTAACATGAATTGCGCTTTTAGAGATTGAATGGTTTTGGTGGTTTACCCCGGCACAGGTAAGCATGCATGTAAAACAGCCTATACATTTATTCATACCGCTAGCCTTTAAAATTTTTGGCATAAGATCCCTCCATTAGCACGACAGTATATGTCAAAATTGATATTTGCATGTTAAATATCTAACATAATTTTATAGTAACTTACAGAGCATAGCAAGAGCTTTACAATCATAATTGCATCTTAACATTAATATAATTAATTAGTTTACACTAAAATGATTAGAGGAGACGGAGATTATGTCCGAAACGCTACAAAAATATTTAGGAAATGTCAGAATATCAAATGAAGTAATTGCCACAATTGCCGGTATGGCGGCTGCCGAAGTTGCAGGTGTTGCCGGTATGAGCGGGGGACTGGCAGGTGGAATTGTTGAGATTCTAAGAGGTAAGAATCTTTCCAAGGGAGTAAAAATTGAGACTAAAGATAGAAATATTACTATAGACCTCTTCATGATTGTTGAATACGGGGCAATAATCCATGATGTTGGCAGGAAAAGCCAGATTAAAGTAAAAGAAGCCGTTGAAGCAATGACAGGTTTAAATGCTAATGAAATAAATATCCATATACAAGGAGTAAATATGGAGAAGGAGATTAAAAAGGCACAATAAGTAGTGCTGTCATTTATCTTCCCCCCTATCTAATAGTCCAACCCCAAGAGCCATATTGTTCCAGAGGATACTCTCTGCCATTTCTACCTGATTCCTATCACAATTAACAATTATAACTACTTCAGCAGTCTTATCTCCGGCCTTTGGCCTTTGAATCCAATTTTTGGTGTGAAAAAGGTCAATAATAAACCCTAATACAGAGCCTGCAATTAGTCCAATCAGCCCCCATATAATCGGACCCCATTCCAGTATGAATCCATATATAACTCCAAAAAGCATGAATATAGTTCCAAGTATAACCGACAGGTCAAACAGGCTTACCCCATCAGACTGCCTTATAGTATCGAACAGCTTTCTTTTATCAACCCTTTTATCCAACGGTACTGCAAGTATTTTCCCTCTCGCAATGCCTCTCTGCTCCAGTCCGCTGATTGCCAGCTCCAAATGAGATGAATACTGGAACGTTGAAATTATGTACATATATTTTATTCCTTTCCTATGCAGGCATGACAAATTCGGAGCTCTGGTAATTATCCTTCAAAAACCTTGCCTGTTCAGTCTCAAACAGCTTATTATACTCAACCGCTCCAACATAAGCATCAAATACTGCTAATCCATAAATGGAAGGCAAAAAAATCATCCATCCGGGGTTAGCAACGGAAACTGCCTGGCTAAATGCTCCAACTGATGTAAAATGAATTGCTTCAAGCAGATTTGAAAAATATGCAATAGCAATCCACCATGTCAATAAGAAAAAACCTATAAAACACCTGTTTGTACAAATCTGCCCAAGACCGGGTATTAAAGCAGACCAGGCTGTAGTAATCCATGGGTTTCTTTTATCGAAAAAATTCATCGCTATTGGACTAATTTTAAAAGGAATAATAGGCGACTTTTCCCTGTCTGCCAGGATAGAGTATTTGTTCAAGTCCACCGTTAAGCGGTAGCTGTCCCATATAGATGCAATATATACCGGCGCATACAGAAGCAGCCATTTTTTATTAAGCGTATTTATCGCCAGGTCAAACTGTCCTGTAAAGGAGTATAGAATTGCCAGGTTTAAATTAGAGTTAACATTAGTGAAAATCTCCCATACTATTAGAATAAAACCTTTTAAATACATACCCAATAAAAGATGTCCAAACCCTGGAAAAGCGGCAGCCCACCAAGCAATCACCCAGGGGGTTCTCGGGTGCACAAGATTAATATCGAGTGAGGAAATGTAACCCTTAGGCCTGCGTTGATTTCTTATAGATTGTGTTAATTCCTCCATGAATTCACCACTTAACATTAATATTATTATTTATTATTTTCCAGGTATTGAGTTAATATGCATCAAGACTGATATTTAAAGGGACTAAAAACCCTCCTATCGTTTGCGATAGGAGGGTTTTTAGGAATTTGGCTAACCGTTAATGCTCGCCATAAGGTTCTTAACCGAATTTATGGACTTATCAAGTGCTTCCTTTTCTATGGAAGTAATATCCATCTCGATTATCTTTTCAACCCCGTTACCACCAATGATTGCAGGTACTCCGGCAAAAACACCCTTATGACCATATTCGCCATTGAGGTAAGCGGCAATCGGAAGGATCCTCTTCTTATCCTTCAGTATGGCTTCAACCATCTGGATAATTGAAGCGCTTGGAGCATAGTAAGCGCTGCCTGTCTTCAGGTAATTAACTATCTCAGCCCCGCCTTTACGGGCACGTTCAACCATCGCATCTATCTTGTCTTTGTCTATCAGGGTTTCGATTGGTATACCGCCTGCATAAGTGTATCTAACCATTGGTACCATATCGTCGCCATGACCTCCAAGGACAAAGGTGGTAATATCTTCAAACGAAACGTTCAGCTCTCTTGCTACAAATGTCTTAAATCTGGCTGAATCCAGAACCCCTGAAAGACCAAATACTCTGTTTGTCGGAAACCCGCAGGCCTTAAGAGCAACGGAGCATATTACATCAACAGGATTGGTAACCAGTATTATGTATGCATTTGGAGAGTGTTTTACAACCTCTTCAGTACACTTGCGTACAATGCCTGCATTTGTATTCAATAGGTCGTCCCTGCTCATGCCGGGTTTTCTGGCAATTCCGGCAGTAATTACTACAATATCCGAATTGGCTGTGTCAGCATAGTCATTTGTTCCCGTGATTATGCTGTCAAATCCTTCTACCGGTGCAGCTTCCATTAAATCCAAAGCTTTCCCCTGCGGTACTCCTTCTACGATATCGTATAAGGCAATATCACCCAACTCTTTTGCAGCAGCCCAATGTGCGCAAGTTGCCCCCACATTTCCTGACCCGATAATGGTAATTTTGTTGCGTTTCATTTTACATCCTCCTTAATTTATTCTAGTATTAGTAAGTATTCTATTAGTAATAATTTAACATTTTTTGAGATTATGACCTGATACTAATATGTACTACTATTCCAGGATATTACCATTTTTCTGTCATGTCAATTTTAATCTGAAAGAAATTTTTCAATCTATATAAAAAGTAAAAAATAATTTACATGTTGAAAGTAATTGCT
>DHFP01000075.1 GCA_002402315.1 Clostridiales bacterium UBA4821 | reverse complement strand
TGACCAGCCACACCCGCTTTACGCCCCTCCTCTTTAACCTGTTTAACCTGCTCATAAACTCCCGCCAGGTGTCCTCACTCGCTTCCTACCCAGGCTCCATTGCTAAAATCTACCTCTTATATTCCATATCTCATAATAGGGCCTCCTCACCGCTATTGATTACATTTTTTAGTTCCTCTATGACACTCTGTTAAATAGCGTCTATCCAAAAAAACGGATACTCTCCCTAATGGAGAGTTTGCGATGGCTCATCCTCCTAAGTTAAATAGTGATCATTTTCATACACTAGACCGAGATATGTTTAATTTAGCAATAAATATTTATAATGATTACTCAAGTATATGATTAGCTAAGAAGATCTTTTAGAGATAAGCTATAAATAAATTTTTCTTTTTTCGCTACTTTTCTTCCAACAAAATATATTAGAAATAAATTCATTAATGCTCCTACAATAGCAAAAATCATCACAGTTTGTGTCAATTTTAGATATAAGCCGCCCACGACTAAAGTAGTTGTTCTTGCTAGTAAAAGTACAATGTCATAGAAAAAAACAAAGCGTTGAATTCTAATAATTCGGGAGAAAATTACTGCAGGGAGATTACAAAAAACAAAAATAATCCATATAATCAGACTTCGCGCCAAAATTCCTGCTAATTGCCATCTTGAACCGAAAATAAAGGTAAATATTTGGGGTGCCCAGATTAACAATATAATAGAAGGAAGAATAGCTATGCTAAAGAGAACAAGAACTGTTCTTATATAGAGAAGAGCAATCCCCTTACCTTCGTGCTGGTATTCACAGGCTTTTTGAAAAAGAACTTGACGCAAAGCTGTTAAAACTAGACTCATAGGTGCTTGTAGAAGGTTCATTCCGAATGCATAAGAGCCGGCTGCAGATAAGCCATAAAACTTGGAAATGAGCAGAACTGGGAGGCCAGATGAAATGGCGTTTATAAAGTTTTGTGAAGCCGAGTAAAGTGGAAAATCGATGTATTCTTTGGCTAATGATTTTATTTTATAGAGTCTTATATGATTTTTCAGGGATTTTAAGTCAGGGACAACAACTTGAATTAAGTTAATGCTGGCCAGAATATTTGCTATGATGTTGCTTATAATAAGACCAATAGCTCCTGTTTTAAAAATACCGAATAATATTCTGGAGCTACTTGCTCCGATACTGCGGAAAATTTGAGAAGCCGATGTTCTCTTAAAAGCTTTGGAGCGAACTGCCCAGGCTTGGGAGGCATTATTTATCCCCGTTATAAATAAAGTAAGAAAGAATAAGATTAATAGCCAGAAGCCGCTTGTTTTTGTGAGGTTATAAAAAAGCGAAGGCTTGATTATGCTGACCGAAAATACAACAAAGCTTATCAAGGAAGAAGAGATAAGTGAAAGCACATAAAGATTGATGGCCTCGGCTTTTTCTTTGGGTAGCATCGAAGCCTGGCTGTAATCCAAGGTGATTAAGGCACCAACTATACCTGCCACAGCGCTAAAAGAGCCAAAAACCCCAAAATCTGCGGGTGTGAAGAGCCGGCTTATTATCGGAGAAAGTGCATAGGATATTGCCTGAGCCACTGCAGTGCCACTCATTATGATTAGAATATTCTTAAGAAAAGCAGATTTTCTTAAATTCTTAATTGCTTTTTTAATTTTTTCTTTTTGGTAGGCAAGTTCGTTAGGCATTATATTATTAAATTGGGTTTAGAAATCTCTTTTCTTTATAATCTCTATGCCCAAACGGGCTACGAGCTGGCTAAAATGATGGGCTCCTTTTTCTAAGCATTTAACATACCAGGCTGGTCCGAGGACCAAAGAAAATGGGAAAATAATAAGATAAGCTCCGAGGGCAAATCCAGACTTTAAAGCTGTAATGAATTGCCATAAGAAGGAAGTCCCTTTTATGGTATTTCTGTAGGTATTAAAGCCATGAACAATAGAGCGTTTTATGTAATAACTTTTTTCCCATCTTTCTGGAGGGACGATTTCATAAACAGGAGCTTCGGCTACAGCCACAAACTTATAGCCTAGCTCTATGGCTTTCTTGAAGAATGCTCTATCAGAACCGCTTGTTTTCCACTTCAGGTCAAATTTTAGGTTGTATTCATCAAAGACCTTTCTTTTTAATAGGACATTGCCTGTTCTGGTATGGTACCACTCAAGCATGGTACCAGTTCGATAAATCGGCCGTTCACAGAATTTTCCCTTAATCAACCAGGAGGGTGGTCTTTGTTCAAAATAAGGAATCACCGGACCGAGGGCACCATCTGCATCAAATGTTTGTATTGCTTTATAAAGGGTCACCAGCCAGTGTGATGGGGGCAATTCGTCATCATCTATTATGGCAATATAATTTCCGTCAGCCAGGCTAAGAGCTTTGTTTCTGGCGGCGGGGATTGACCTTTCTGGCTCTATATCATAACGGATCTTGTTGGTGATGTTTTTATTTATGTTTTCAATCAAATGCCTGGCCGAACCAGCGCTATCGTTATCGACAACAATTATCGAATAGTCAAAAAGTCCTTGAGTCTCTTGGGTTAGGAGCTTTGTTATAAGCCGTTCTAATGTTTGAAAGCGTCTGTAAGTACAGATACAAATTGAGATACGATCTAATGCTGTCATATTATTATATTTGATTAAATGAAGACTCAGTTTCGTTTAAATCATAATTTTTATTTATTATAAATGACCAGGCCAAAATTAGCCACATTGAATAGCTGGTAAACTCAGCCAGCAGAGATTCCGCTGCATTTCTAACCAAGACCACAAAGATAAGAGCAAAGAAAAACCACGAAATCTGATTTTCTCCATCCAAGAAATCTGCCTGCTTTTTTAGCAAGTTAAGGATATAAATTATAAAAAGTATTAATCCGATTAAACCGAGTTCAAGAATTGTGTCTAAATAGCCATTATGCGCATGACTGGCAATGAGATTTCTTAATGAAGTGGTCCAGAAGCCTCCGTAACCGTAACCTAATAATACATTTTTTTTAGCATAGGGCACAAGGCTCTGCCAGATTTCAGTTCTGCCGGTGAGTGTTTCGGTTCTGTTAAATAAACTGGGTAAAGTTTTTATAGGAATCTTGCCTGAAAAAGGGAGGATAGTTCCTATCGCAATTATTATAATCGCTGTTATGGCAATTTTATTTTTTATATTGAATCCTTTATTTGATACAGTCTTGAACAAGCCCATGAAAACGAATCCGACTATTAAAGATAGAGTTGAGGTTGCAGAATAATTGAAAGTTCTTTTAGGACCTAACATTAAATATATAGCTAAAAAAACCATGAAAAGGTCAACAAAAAAAGGAAGTTTGTAATTGAGATGTTTCCAGTCTTTTAAGTCCTGAAGAAGGCTCCAACCTAAGAAGAGAATTGATATCGAGCATAACATTGCCAGACCGTTTTTCTGACTGGCTATTCCAACCCACATCAATTCACCTGTCCATCTTCCGTACTCACGCCCATAAAGTGGGAAATATTTGATCAGGAGTAAAGATATGGGAAGAGCAGCATATATTGCCTTTTTAAAGGCGCCGATAAGGGTTTTGGTTGGGTTGTCTTCTGATACAAGAACTAAAGCTATTAATAAAGCGATGAATTCTCTACCCCATCTTCTAAAGGATATTGCTGGGTCTCTGGCCCAGATAACACTTAGAAGAAAATAAAATAAAAGAAGGTAATAATATTTGTTTTGCTTGATAGCACTAGAGATGGGAAAATGCCTTCTTATAAGAATGAATATTGCTATAAGGCCCATAATGATCTGAAAGTACCTGTCTGGAGGGCTACCGGCTTCTATGGTTGTTTGAACGTTAAGAAAGACTCCGAGCCCTTTGCTTCCTGAATATAAGATCCATATAGCTACAATCCAAACAACGGGCCCAGATAATTGGGTTCTCTTTTGATCAATGTATATAATAAAAAAGATGAAGGCTAAAAAGATTATCAGGGCTATTTGTGGTGGCAATTTATAATTTTCCCTCTAAGCCAAATATTACACATCTCATTATTATAAATAACCTTAAATGATTATCAATACTATTTCACTTTATAATCTGCCTTGTTGGTCATGTCAAGATTTGATCGCGATTTGACCATCGCAATCTCATCATTTTTATAACACAAATTGAAGTCCAAAAAACTTTATATTTCGATGACCTATCCTTCTACATCAAATCGAGAATATTCTTATATGCTATTTTACTATCGAAATTAATCAAAATAAACCTATGAATTTTTTTTCATAAAACTTATTGTTTGTTTAAAATACCTAAGATTCCTGATTATAGGAAATAAAAAGCGTCTGCCCTGTATTAATTTTTTAACATTTTTTATTAGCCCTTTTTCCGGATTTATTGGTTCCGAAAGGACCTCTGGCCACATTTTCTTGATAAGTCTCTTAGGCATACGAAGATTTCTGCCCTCTCTTATTTTCTCATCCACTGACAATTCCAGTTGGAAAAGGTATCTGTTGTTATAGGGATTAAATGTTTCAAAAGCAATGTCATATTCTGCCAAGGCCTGAGATACCCAGCGCGATCTAAGCTCTAAATCAAAAAGGACAAGGATATTCATACCCGCAGCCTCACAACTTGGCTTAGCTTCGCTAAGCCATTTTCCCAATTCATTTATTATTTTTTTATTATTTAAAGACCGTAGCATAGCCAAGCTTACGGCATTGATTCTTGATTTAGGTAGCCAGTACCATACACCTGCATATTCGCTTATATTACTGTTCAGAACAACACAATCGGTTCCAAAATAACGCATAAATGAGTAGGCTATATGTCCATGCCTTTCTCTTGGCCAAGTGTTATTTGTATCAAAGTATTTTTTAAATTCGTTGTCCATTGGCTGCAATTCGACCACATAATGTTTAAGACCTAATTTGGGCAGCAATTTAGATGGTACTTCTATGTCAGCTTCATTTCCCTTTATAGGAGTATGAGTAAAAAAAATGATTTTGTCTTTTACCTCTTTGGAGGCAGCCAGAGATTTGCGGCTGTCACATCCAGCGGAAATACCCATTTTTAGGTTGAATCTTGAAACTGCAGATTTTATGGAATATTTTAGTAAATCACTAACGCGTTCTATGCATTCATCTAAACTAATTTTTGTAAAAGAATCTTTACGTGGCCAGAACCGGAAGACGTTGCCGTTATTTAGATCCAAGTAATGATTCGGCAGTAGATATTTTATTTCTTTATATGGCGTTAAGTCGCAAGGGAACCAAAATTCGTCCTTCCCTTTGGCAAACAGAGGCATGTTTCTAAAAGACATAATTTCTTCATCATAATCAAATTTAAATATTTCAGCTAATAAATTTGGCTGAGAAGCACACCAGACATGCCCGCTTTTGTCAACGAAATAGTGGACTTGCCTTAAAGCACAAGCATCGTGAAATAACCACAAATTGTCATTCTTTGAGATTATTAAAACAAATCTGCCACCGAGGTTATTTAATTTAAAAATAATATTATCTATATAGGCAGGTTCATCAAGAAATCTAGATAAAATATCGATATCTGAAGAATTCGGATTAAACGGGTCTATAAAATAACCTAATAAAACAGCTTTATTTGGACCGCTTTCTAAGTAAGATAAATTTAAATCTGGGTGAGCTGTAATTAGGTGGGTGTTATCTATCTTGATTTTATTCCAGCCATCAAAATCAGCATATTCTGGTCCTAGTAAAAATTGTCTTCTTCTAAAAAACTTAACTTTATCATATTGAATATTCATTTGCCTTTAACCTTATTTAGATACATAAAAAATAATTATCTAGTTTTAAACGAAACCGGCAAAGACTTTCCAAACATCTTCTTCAGGTTTTTTGAAGCCTTTGAAATATTTTACTTCACCCGTGAATGTTGATGTTATTTCATAATGCAGAAGATAAGCAAATTTTCTGTAAGAAATATATTGGTATTCAATAAAGCCGCAAGATTTATTTAATATTACAGCAGGAATGTTTCTGGGATTTACAACTAAGATTATGTATTTAAAGCCATTTTCTTTAAGATATCGAAAGATTTCCTGCCGTGTCCTTTTGGCTATTCCTATTCCTCTGTACTCGGGAACAGTAAACTCCCCTGAAAGATAAGCAATGTCATTTGGGAGATTAAATTTGAAAAAATCTATCGAGATATTTTTCTGTTCAATCCAAACATAATAAACTATATTGTTATTTTCTATGTGAACGAATAAAAAATCTCCTTTTTCTAATTTTTTAATTATTTCTTTTCTTGAATGAAAGCCATCATTTAGATATTTTGCATTTTCTATGTCTTTGTTTGTAATAATCTTAAAAACAGGCTTCGAGTTTGATTGCTCTGGTAATTCTGACAAATTAAGATACATAAACGATAGGTGTTCAGGATGTTTAAAACCTAAATATTTTAATGTAGCCCTGAAAACTCCAATTATGCCCTTCTTTCTATAGACATGTGTCAAAGAATCTATCTTGTTTAAAATCAAGATATATAATTTGGTTAAATTCATTTTAATATCTTAGTATCAAATTTTTAAAATTATATCAATCTATGTTTATTATTTATAATAAAGCAGCAATATATTTTTTAGAACTATCTCACATTTTGCCAGGAATAATGAAAAAAATATGGATTATAGAAATAAAAAGAATATTAGTATCATGCCGGTGTTAACAGGATTTCATCAGAATATTTAATTCAAGTGCATCAAAGCTGAATTATAGATACAAATTGTCGCCTAAAAATACTCCTTCAATTCACCCCCGGGGGTGACCCCGAAATTGTCACTGCTGCGACAAAATTTGACGGATGGTAAGAAGCTTAATTTCTAAACCCCGAGGTGAAGGCATGAAGAATAACAATACCAATCTATTAAGGCCTACTTTAATCTTGGTTGTTATTTTCCTAATTATTTCAAATTCAGTCTTATATGGACAGTCCAATTTATCAAATGCCTTTAAAAATTTTAATGGATCAACAGGCGGAGTTAAGGCCGCATTTGGCTACAGTCCGATTATTATTGTAGCCGGACTGGATGTAAGGTTTATAGATAAATCAAAAGGAAATCCTAACTATTGGTTATGGAATTTTGGTGATGGTGTTTTCAGCTATGAACAGAATCCCACCCATACTTATGACAAAGCCGGAACTTACACAGTCTCTTTGACTGTTAAGCTTGACAGCGCTTCCAGTACGATAACCAAGAAGATTAAGGTTTATGCCTCAAAGGCAACTACTAATACCTCAACGAAGACTTTGGAATTAACTCCATCTTTTGAATTTTCACCCCCCACCCCAGAAGTCGGAATGACTATTCAGTTTACAGATAGCTCCACGGGTAACCCAACTTCCTGGCGGTGGGATTTTGGCGACGGCAGCCAAAGCACTCTGCAAAATCCTCAGCATCAATATCAGAGTGCTGGGACATTTAATGTCACTCTAACCATATCTAACGGGACCTCAAGCAGAAACCTTACCAAATCAATTAATGTGCTTCCATTGCTGAGCCCAAATTTCACTTATTCGCCAGCTAATCCTGAAGCGGGTGAAAGTATCCAATTCCAGGATGCTTCTTCCGGGAATCCGTCTTCCTGGAACTGGAATTTTGGTAATGGGGCAACCAGTAGTGCTCAGAATCCCAGCCATACTTATAGCTCTGCTGGAACATATACTGTTACGCTTCAGGTATCAAATGGCACCTATACAAAGAGCACCTCAAAGAGCATAACGATTCTGGCACCGGTAACAGTGGATTTTGCTTTCAGTCCATCAGCACCGCTGGTAAACCAGGATGTTCAGTTTACGAATCAGACGAGTGGTTCGGTTAATTCTTATCTTTGGAATTTCGGCGATGGAAGCAACAGCACTGCCAAAGACCCGACACATAAATTTACCAGTGCTGGCTCATTTACTGTAACGCTGACAGCCACCAATGCTAAGGGCTCAAAAACTAAGAGCAAAACCGTAGTTGTAAGCCAGTCTTTAAATCCTTCGTTCACCTATAGCCCATCTTCGCCATATGATGGGCAGACGGTTCAATTTACTGACACCTCTACCGGTAACCCGACTTCGTGGCAATGGGATTTTGGAGACGGCTCCAGTTCCGCCATTCAGAACTCACCACATGTATATTCAACTTCAGGGACTTATACTGTTACCCTTAGAGTGACAAATAGTGTAGAAAGCAAAACTACCAGTAAGACTATTACAGTAAAACCGGTTGTTCGGGCAGATTTTTCATTTAGTCCGATGAATCCGACCGTTGCAACTTCAGTCCAGTTTACTGATAAATCAACTGGTAATATAACATCATGGTCCTGGAAGTTTGGCGATGGGGCTACCAGTACCCAGAAGAATCCGGCACACGCCTATTCCTCTGCCGGATCTTATAATGTTACTCTCACCGTCTCTGACGGGACCACTTCAAATTCTATGACCCAGACCATCACGTTAAGAGCTAATATTTTGGCCGATTTTACCTATAGCCCGAGCTCTCCAGTGGTGGGTCAGGAAGTTCAGTTCCTGGATAACTCTCAGGGATCACCGACCAGCTGGTCCTGGGACTTTGGGGATGGCGAGAAGAGCACCAGTAAGAATCCAACTCACACCTATTCTCAAATAGGAACCTTCAACGTAAAGCTTACAGTTAGTGATGGGGTTAATTCCAATACCACAACCAAGTCTGTATCAGTCACAAGCTCATCAAAGAGGGTGATTACCGCTGCCAGCCCGGCTCTGGCCGACGTTCAGTCTGCAATAGCGCAGGCGA
>DHFP01000056.1 GCA_002402315.1 Clostridiales bacterium UBA4821 | reverse complement strand
TGAATTCCTTGATGAGAAAAAAGGGGAAAAATATAGAGATATAATTGATTCTTTTAGCTTAAGCTATAAGGGTGATGAGTCTGGTATCAGGGATATCAACGAAATTGAGGATGGGTTTTATACATACAGGGACAAGAATTATGGCTGGAGCATAGACCTTATTCCAACAATGAACAGAGATTTTAAAAAGAGTATAAACTATTATGAAATCACAGATGAAAGGGGTAAGGACGAGGGAATAACCTGTGGAGCAGAATTTTTTTCATCTAATCCACAAGAAAATCTTGATTCTTATATACATAAAAAGCTTAACGAGATATACGAAGACATAAACAATGAATACTTAAATGAACCTGTTATACAAGATATTAAGGTTGGCGGAATTCCTGCAAAGAAGGTAAAATATGAAATAAACATAGGAAATAAGAATTATACCTTTTACGATTTATATTTAATTAGCGGGAATTATATATATAATGTATATCTAGTGGCAAAATCGGAGATATTTAATGCCAATTTAAAGGTTTGCGATAAAATTTTGAGTTCCTTTACTCCAATAAAATCAAAAATGATTGGGAAGATAGCTAATCCATATGAACAGCTAAGAGGGAAGACATATAAATACTCAAATTCATTATACGGATGGTCGTGTATGTATCCGGCGTGGTGGAATCTAAAGGAAGATAAAGATTCCAAGACAGTAGCAATAACCGATAGGTCAGGTTTGCTGGAAGTCTATGTTGGTGTGGCACAAAACGTTTCAGTGGATTCGGTTAGGGAACGGTTATTAGAAAAGATTAGTACTTTTAAAAATTCCAAGGATTTCAAAGTTATTAGTGATCAGACCATACTTGAAAAAGGCATACAGATGAGCAAATATGTATGTGAGTACAAGCTTGAAGAGGCAAAGTACTATTATAAGGCGTATGTATTTAATGTTGGAGAGAAGGTATTCGGAGTTCATTTTACCATTGCCGATGTTGTAAACAGTGAAAGTACAGCCAGGGCGCTAAATGAATTATGGGATTCCATGCAGTTTGATAATTTCAAGGCTATTTCTCAATAGCAATACCTGCGCATAAAGAAGCTGGCTCGTTCTTGTATATTAAATTTTAAATACAGAAAAGTCTAAATCTATACTTTAATGATTAAGATTTGATATAATAGGAGGTAGTACAGAAATTAGAAGAAAGAAGGAATATATATGAAGAGAAAGACAACTATAGCAATCCTGACACTGTTGCTTTTAGTTGGAAGCGTATATGCTGCAACTGCTACTAACCTTTGGGAGAAGATAGGCAAAAATAATGTTAATAATAGCGGTCAGGTAATAAGTACTGAACCACAGGAAAAAGAGATGGAAATAAATCTGTACTATGCAAATAATAAGTACGTTGAAACCGGAGACGAAACTTTAGATAAGGTATTGCCGCTGAAGAAGAAGGTCAAGTATGGGGTGGTATCACTGGCAGAAGCTGCTGTAAAGGAACTTTTAAATGATCCGGGAACAGAAGGACTTTCAACAGAGATTCCTAAAGACGTAAAATTAATAGGGGTTGAGGTAAAAGGGGAAATGGCTTATGTAAATTTCTCAAGTCAGGGGTTGAATGGAAGTTCGCTCCAGGAAATGATGCTTATAAACCAGATTGTTAATACCTTGACCCATTTGGAAGGAATCAATAAGGTTCAGTTTTTAGTTGACGGTATACAGGCTGATACGCTAATGGGGCATGCTGATGTCCGGGAGCCTATGTATTAAGAAAAAAATTAATGGCAGAAGAGCCTTATAAAATATATACAAATAAGCCTCTGGTGGAACTCAGAGGCTTATTTGTATATATCTCTTGTCTAATTACAAATATAATAAATTGGTTAGGTTTTTAATATTATTTACCTTGATATTAGACATTATTATGGTAGAATAAGTTTGATACAATTTTGGTAGTGTATTCACAATTATACTAATGATAATGAAACACGGTTTTAGAAGGTAAAAGTATGATTATTCTAGGGATAGACCCCGGTGTAGCCATTACGGGATACGGGGCAGTTTCATATGAAGGAAACAAATTTAAAGTAATTGAATATAGCGCAATTCTCACTGGACCGGAACTAGACCTTTCTCAAAGACTGCTTAAGATTAGCAATGAAATTACACATATAGTAAAAAGGATCGATCCGGATGTTATGGCTGTAGAAGAGTTGTTTTTTAACAAGAATATCAAAACTGCACTCACAGTCGGCCATGGGAGAGGAGTGGCTATGTTAGCTGCAGCAATACAAGGCTTACCTGTGTATGAATATACTCCTCTACAGGTTAAACAGGCGGTAGCAGGCTATGGAAGGGCAGATAAGCCACAGATTCAGCAGATGGTAAAAACATTACTATGTTTACCTAAGGTACCAAAGCCTGATGATGTTGCAGATGCATTGGCGGTAGCAATTTGCCATGCTCATTCTGCTGTATTGCTGGATAAACTGAGAAAAAACAGGGAGGAAAGATAATGCCGTATTGCCCTAAATGCAGGTGCGAATTTATTGAAGGTATAAAGACCTGCAATGATTGCGGAGTAGAACTGGTTGATGAGCTGCCCCCTGATGAGCAGGAGCAGGGGGATGATGAGAATCAAGTTGAATGGGAGAAAGTCTTGAATGTAAGAACTGACTCGGAGGCAGAAATGTATATCGAACTATTAAAATCTGAGGATATTCCGGCCTTTAAGAAGAGCTATAACATTCCTTTTTATATTGATAACGCGTATGGGGTAGATATACTTGTTCCGAAGGAGTTAAAAGATAAGGCCGCTGAGATTATTCCCACTCTGAATACAGAGGAAAACATTAGTGTTGAAATTGAAGATACCCTTATAGACGAGAGTAATTCACAAGACTTTAATAATCAGGATGAAAAGGTTACTAATAACAAAATCTCAATATTAAGAGTAGCAGGAGCAGCATTATTATTAATTATTTTTTTAGTATTAATAGATCCAACCTTATTGAGCGGAGTTTTTTTAGTTTTTCATGCAATAATATCTTTATTTAAGCAAATCATTTTTTAACAAGTATAGATAAGGAGATGAAATAGGTGCCGGTCTGTTCTAATTGTAAAGCAGAATATATAAAAGGGAAAAAGATATGTAGTTTTTGTGGTGAAGAGTTATATAGAGGATTGTTAACAGATTTGTCTGATGATGAAAATATTTTTAATCAAATAGATTGGGTGAAGCTGACCAATGTTGATTCGGATAGCGATGCGGATACAATATTGAAGCAGTTGATTTTATCCAATATACCTGCGATGAAGAGAAGCAGTGGTGTATCTTTTGAAGAGATGGGCGTATTCCATCCCAGCAACATAGATATCTATGTACCTCAGTGGTTGGAAAAGAAAGCGTCAGATATGATAAATTGATAGTAAAAAAAAGGGGGAATATACTTGACTAAACTAATTGGCGATACCAAATTTATAAATCTACCATTATTCAAGAAGGGAAAAGTTAGGGATGTATACGAGCTTGGCGATAAACTGCTGCTTGTTGTAACTGATAGAATCTCAGCTTTTGATGTTGTTTTTTCCAACTTGATACCCAACAAAGGAAAGGTATTAAACAAGCTTTCCGAATTTTGGTTTGATTTTACCAGAGATATTGTACCTAACCATATGATTAGCACAAACATATCCGACTTTCCAAAAGAAATTGGTTCATTTAAGGAAGAGTTGGATGGACGGGCAATGCTTGTCAAGAAGGCAGAAATGATAGAGATTGAATGTGTAGTACGTGGATACTTAGCTGGTTCAGGGCTGAAGGAGTACAAGCAAAGTGGAACAGTTTGCGGGATTAGATTGCCTGAAGGTTTGGTTGAAGGAGACAAGCTTCCCGAACCGATTTTTACCCCGGCACATAAGGCTCATACAGGCCACGATGAGAATATCAGCCAGGAGCAGATGGAGAACAAGGTTGGCAAAGACCTTACCGAAAAAATTAGGGATATAAGCCTGACCTTATATGAAAAAGCCGGCAAAAGAGCTGAAGCTGGAGGAATAATCCTGGCTGATACCAAGTTTGAGTTTGGAATAATTGATGGGCAAATTGTTCTGGCAGATGAGATATTTACTCCGGATTCCTCAAGATTCTGGCATATTGATGAATACAAGCCGGGAGGGCCGCAAAAAAGCTTTGATAAGCAGTATATAAGGGACTATCTTGAGACAGCAGATTGGGATAAGAATCCACCGGCTCCTGAACTGCCTGAGCATGTTATAAGGAATACGGAATTAAAGTATCTGGAGGCTTATGAAAGAATAACAGGAACCAGAATTTGAACCAAGGAGGAATTTAAATGACAATATATCCGGCTATTTACATTAAAGAAGGTAAATGTGTAGGTTTATCGGGTGGAGATTACAATAATATAACCATCTATTCTGAAAATCCGGTTGAGATAGCAATGAAATGGGAAGGTAAAGGAGCAAAGTACCTTCATGTTATAGACCTTGATGGAGCAGCAGCAGGAACTCCGCAAAACCTGGAGGTAATAAAGCAGATAATTAACTCTGTAAAAATACCTGTTCAGGTTGGAGGAGGAATTAGAAGCATAGAGGCCGCACAAAACATTTTAGACCTTGGTGCTGCACGTATAATAATGGGAACAGTTGCATTAGAAAATCCTGAGCTGTTTAAACAGGCAATTGAGAATTTTGGTGATAAGTTAGTAGCAGGAATTGATATGAAGGGTAAAAGAGTTGTGCTGGAGGGAACAGAAGAAGTAAGTGAACATCCTGCGGTAGAATTTGCTCAAAAACTGGAGGAAATGGGAGTTCAAACAATAGTTTATACGGATATTACCAGAGTGGGTATCCTTCAGGGATCGGATATTGTAGGTATAACAGATATACTGTCTAAAGTATTCGTACGGGTAATAGCGGCAGGAGGAGTCAACGATATTACCGATCTGAAAAGGTTAAAGAGGTTGGGTGTTAGTGGAGTAGTTATCGGAAAGGCTCTTTATACGGGCGGCATAGCCCTGGCGGAAGCATTGGAGGTGGAGTATGTCAACCTATAAGGATGCTGGTGTAGATATCAAAGCAGGATATAAGTCTGTAGAGCTAATAAAGGGTCATGTCAGAAAAACCTTCAGACCTGAAGTTATTACCGATCTGGGGGGCTTCGGAGCTTTATTCTCAATAAACAAAGAAAAGTATAACAATCCTGTTCTCGTATCAGGTACTGATGGTGTAGGAACCAAGCTTAAGATAGCTTTTCTAATGGATAAGCATGATACAATTGGACAAGACTGTGTAGCTATGTGCGTAAACGATGTCGCATGCAGCGGGGCAGAGCCCCTTTTCTTTCTTGACTATTTGGCATTAGGCAAAAATATTCCGGAGAAAGTAGAGCAAATTGTCAAAGGTATAGCTGATGGATGCTTGATGGCAGGATGCTCGCTTGTTGGTGGAGAGACAGCCGAGATGCCGGGAATGTATAAGGAAGATGAATATGATATTGCCGGTTTTTGTGTAGGTATTGTTGATAAAGATAAAATAGTTAATGGTAAGAAAATTAAAGAAGGAGATATATTAGTAGGGCTTTCTTCCAACGGTATACATAGTAATGGATATTCTCTGGTCCGAAAAATACTTAGTCCATCAACTGAAAAACTAAATCAATATATTGAGAAATTAGGATGTACTCTTGGCGAGGAAATTCTCAGGCCGACCCGGATTTATGTTAGGACCATAATGAGTGTTTTAGAAAGGTTTTGCATAAAGGGTATTGCAAATATAACTGGGGGAGGATTCTACGAAAATATTCCAAGAATTATTCCCGAGGGGTTAAGGGTTAGAATTAACAAGGGGAGATGGCCGGTACTGCCGATATTTGACTTGATTCAAACGCTTGGTAATATTGAGGAATATGAGATGAACAGTACTTTCAATATGGGAATCGGTATGGTACTGGCAGTTGACAAGCCGGCAGCAGAAGACTTGATTGCATATGTAAATAGCATTGGTGAAAAGGGCTATGTCATCGGAGAAATTATTAGTGGTGAGGCGGGTGTAGAGTTTTGTTAAGAATAGGTGTACTGGTATCCGGAGGAGGTACAAACCTGCAGGCTGTTATTGACTCCATTGAGTCGGGATATATAAATGATGCGGGCATTGTAACGGTTGTATCCAGCATGCAAGATGCTCATGCGCTTCAAAGAGCCGAGCGCCATGGAATACCGGGCAAGTATATTTCAAAGAATCAGTTTAATAATCATAAAGAGTATGATGATGCACTGACAGAACACATGCAGCAGTTTAAAGTTGATTTGGTGCTGCTTTGTGGGTTCGTGTCAATATTAGGGGAAAATTTTATTAGTCAATATAAGGGAAGAATAATTAATATCCACCCCTCCCTGATACCTTCTTTTTGCGGTAAGGGGTATTATGGGCTAAAGGTTCATGTAGAAGCATTAAAGTATGGTGTTAAAATCACTGGAGCAACTGTACATTTTGTTGAACTTGAACCTGATGCAGGCCCAATCATTCTTCAAAAAGCAGTGGAAATAAAAGATGACGATACTCCTGAGACTCTGCAAAAAAGGGTAATGGAACAGGCAGAGTGGGTTATTCTGCCTGAAGCGGTAAAGTTATTTGCTGAAGGAAGATTAAGGATTGAAGGAAGATGGGTACTTATTAAGGGAAATAGTATCTAGAGTATTACGGAGGTAAAGGTATGGAGACTAATCAAGATAATCCTATAATATGCAAGGTAGATGTAAACGAGTTTCAAATAGAGATAAACCACTCCGGATTTATTCCGGAATGGTTTCAATCGGAGTTTGGTAAATTACTTTATGAAATAATTAAATCTAATGTATTGGAGTTGAATTCAGCTGAAAAATCAACTGATGGAGCTTTTAATGAGAAGCCGGCAGAAAGTATGGAATTTGAAAAAGAGAACATAGACGCTGAATATGTAAACTGGGATAAACCAATAAACGCTAACCATTTTACCGTCTCCGGCTCCATAAAATATGAACAAAAGACAAGGATATCAATCCAAATTAATATCAGCAGGGGAGAGGCTATAAAGTTTTCCAGCAGCTACGGTTATGAAATTGACAGCATAATAGAAAATATATCTGAGATTATAAGGCAGATAAAAAACTTTATACTAGTAAGTTGCGGAACAGAAGACCATACTGACAGTTTTATTAATTCTCAACAATTTTATTCAGAGGTGGTTAAGATACTTGAAGATAACCAGGAAGACAAAACTATTGAAAAGTATTTTGTTACGGGACTATTCCTGGCTAAAGCCGGTGACGAGGATAAAGCCCTTGAAAGCCTTGATTACGTTATTGGCAATGCATCAAATCCGGAGATTGTACAGGACTGCTATAAAGTTGTATTAGCTGTAAAAGCAAAAAAGAATATGAAGGATCTACATACAGCCCAAGATGAAGTATATAAGGGTGATCCTAACAAAGCTGTTCCTCTGGTTGAGAGTCTTATCCAAATTACGCCCAAATATATACACCTGCATTTCCTGCTTGGTATGGCTTACAAAAAAAGCGGGCAGAGGGAAAAGGCAATTGAAGCTTTTAAAAAGGCATTGAAGATAGACCAAAATCATATACCAAGCTTAAGGGAGCTAGCGGAGGAGTTGGTTGCGACAGCTAGGTTAGATGAAGCTGAAAGCATTTATAGAAGAATAGTTGAACTAAACCAGGCCAATGCAACCGATTACTACAATTTCGGAATGTGCCTGAAAAGGGTAGGAAAGGTTAAGGAGTTGGATGAAATTATCGATAAGATTAAAGAACTGGATACAGAAGGAAAACTGGACAGCTACCTGTTTAATTTGTTTGAATTCAAGCCTGAACACTTCAAAACAGATGATGCAGGAGAAAAAAAGTCTTTTTGGAGTAGGTTGTTTGGAAAGAAGTAAAACTTGGTAGAAGGGTTAAAAAACAATCATTAAGGGGTAGAGAATAAAGATAATGTAAAAGGAGGATTTCAATGATAAAAAGAGCGTTAATCAGTGTTTCGGACAAAACAGGAATAGTGGAGTTCGCTAGGGAGTTGGAAGGTTTGGGAGTAGAAATCATATCCACGGGCGGTACACATAAAACGCTTAATGAAGCTGGAATAAAAGTGATAAACATATCCGATATAACTGGATTTCCCGAATGCCTTGATGGAAGGGTAAAGACACTTCATCCGAATATCCATGCAGGTATTCTTGCTATGAGAAGCAATCCTGAACATATGAACCGGCTCAAAGAGCTTAATATACAGCCAATTGATTTGGTAGTCATCAACCTTTATCCGTTCAAGCAGACGATACTTAAAAATGGAGTTGAACTTGAAGAAGCCATAGAGAATATTGATATTGGCGGTCCTACCATGATAAGGGCTGCAGCAAAGAACTACCAGGATGTTGCAGTGGTTGTAGACCCGGCAGATTATCAGCCGGTCCTGGAGGAGATTAAGACAAACGGCGATATATCCAAAGAAACAAAATTCAGGCTTGCCTGGAAGGTTTTTGAACACACCAGCAGTTACGATGCATTGATAGCCGGATATTTGAGGGAAAAGGCTGGCGGAGAACAGTTTCCTTCAACATTTACCGTTACTTTTGAAAAGGCGCAGGACATGCGTTATGGCGAAAATCCGCATCAAAAAGCAGTATTCTATAAAGAAACCGGTTCTAATGAGGGTGTGCTGCCTTCAGCTAAACAGCTGCATGGAAAGGAACTCTCCTTTAACAATATAAATGATACCAACGGTGCATTGGAATTATTAAAAGAGTTTGATGAACCTACAATAGTGGCTGTCAAGCATACCAATCCCTGCGGTGTAGGCAGTGCACCTACAATATATGAGGCTTACATTAAGGCTTATGATTGTGACCCTGTTTCTATTTTCGGCGGAATAATAGCGGCAAACACGGAAATTGACAAGAAGACTGCGGAGGAGATAAACAAGATATTTGTTGAGATTGTGATAGCTCCATCTTATTCTGGGGAAGCGCTTGAGGTACTTATGTCCAAGAAGAACATAAGAATTTTACAGCTTAATGATATTTCAAGGAAATACTCTTCGAAAGCTTTAGATTTTAAAAAGGTTGGTGGTGGGCTTCTGGTACAGGAAGTTAACACCGCTCTTGTGAATATTGAGGACTTGAAGGTTGTAACCAATAACCGGCCGACACAGGAACAGATGGAAGACTTGTTGTTTGCATGGAAAATAGTCAAGCATGTAAAGTCCAATGCAATAGTGATTGTAAAAGACAAACAGACTTTAGGCATAGGGCCGGGCCAGGTAAACCGGGTCCGGGCAACGCAGAATGCGGTTGAGAGGGCCGGAGATAAAGTAAAGGGAGCAGTTCTGGCTTCAGATGCATTCTTTCCTTTCTCTGATAATGTTGAGGCTGCAGCCAAGGCTGGGGTATCGGCAATAATTCAGCCTGGAGGATCAATCAAGGACCAGGATTCCATTGATGCATGTGACAAGTATGATATTGCGATGGTGTTTACTGGTATAAGGCATTTTAAGCACTAAAATTTATGGAAAGATTTTTTTATTATTGTGATAAACTTTGGACATATTGTGGTAAAATAATAATGTAAACTTTAGCTTGGAGAGTGCAAGTAGATGAGTGATAAAATGTATGATCTTATTGAGAAAATGTATATAGAGTTCAGTAAAAAGTTTGATGACGTTAACAAAAAGTTTGATGACGTTAACAAAAGATTTGATAATGTTGATAAGGAAATAAGAGAAAACAGAAATGATATAATCAGATTGGAAAACGAGATGTCCAATAAATTTGGAATACTATTTGATGCTCATGATGCTGCAAACAAGAGGTTTGATACTATTGAGGATAAACTTGATAAAATCTCAGAAAAAGTAGAACAGCATGATATAAAGATCCAAGTAATTGAAGGTGGAAAGAAGAAAAAGAAGTTAAGTTGAAACTTAATACACATAAGAGAGACAAAGACTAATTCCGGGATAGCTTGAATTAGTCTTTTTATAATAATACCAAAAACTTTAAGGGGGAAAACTATGAAAGTATTGGTAGTTGGAGGAGGAGGGCGTGAGCACACACTTGTATGGAAGATTGCTCAAAGTCCTAAGGTAAGTAAAATTTTCTGTGCGCCGGGCAATGGTGGAATAAGCAAACTGGCTGAATGTATTAATATAAAAACTACAGATTTATCCAGCCTTGCAAGCTTTGCGAAGCAGAATAAAATTGACCTTGTTGTTGTGGGACCGGATGATCCATTGGCTATGGGCTTGGTTGACATGATAGAGGCTGAAGGTATAAAGGCTTTTGGGCCAAGTAAAAAGGGAGCTGAAATTGAAGCCAGCAAGGTATTTTCCAAAAATCTGATGAAGAAGTATAATATTCCGACCGCAAATTATGAAGTTTTCGAAGATCCTTCTGAAGTAAAGAAATATCTGGAAAAATCCAGCTTTCCGCTTGTAGTAAAGGCAGAAGGCCTTGCTCTGGGCAAAGGAGTAATAATTGCAGCAGAGATTGGTCAAGCCCTGAAGGCAATTGATGAAATCATGATTGACAGGGCTTTTGGTGATGCAGGCAGCCGCGTGGTAGTAGAAGAGTTCCTGCAGGGGCAGGAAGTTTCAATTCTTGCTTTTACCGATGGGAAAACTGTAGTACCAATGGTAAGTTCACAAGACCACAAGAGGATTTTTGACAATGACCAGGGTCCTAACACAGGCGGAATGGGAACATTTTCTCCAAGCAGGATATACTCCAATGAGTTGGCAGAAGAGTGTATGGAGAAGATTTATCTGCCTACCGTCAGGGCGATGGAAGCAGAAGGGAGAAAGTTTAAGGGAGTTCTTTATTTTGGTCTCATGATTACTAAAGATGGGCCAAAGACTTTAGAGTATAATGCAAGGTTTGGTGACCCTGAAACGCAGGTTGTCATACCAAGGCTTAAGACCGATATAATCGACATATTTGAAGCAGTAATTGAAGAAAGGCTTGATAAGATCAATATTGAATGGTATCCGGGAGGCGCTGCCTGCGTGGTTATGGCATCAGGGGGGTATCCGGGAAAATACAATAAGGGTTATGAAATAAGTGGGATTGAAGAAGCTGAAAGTCTCGGGTGTATGGCTTTTCACGCAGGAACCAAGGTTGTGAATGGAACGCTAATTACGGCTGGAGGTAGGGTTTTAGGAGTAACTGGCTTGGGTAAAGACCTTGACGAGGCCATCAAAAAAGCTTATGAAGGAGTAGAGAAGGTTAAGTTTAAAGAAGCCCATCATAGGAAGGATATTGGAATAAAATAAACAGGTAAGGATAGAATCCTTACCTGTTGAACTCTTGCTACCTTCTCTTTCTCCGATTCTGGAACAAATCTAGCCCACCGAGAACTACATGAGCTAGGCCGAAGCCAGCGACACCAGAAGCAATCAAAGGAGTAACCGGTAGTAGGGCTAAGCCAGTAGCAGTAACTGCAGTACCAAGTACTGTTGGGACTGTTCCTTCACGCCACTTTTTTTTCATAAACGACTACCTCCTATTTTTGAGTTCATCATTATGTTGTGGAGATAGAGTTTTTTTATTCAAATGATTATTTTTTCAGATCAAATAAACAGTCCATAATGCTGATAACTGCCGCATCAACTACTTTGTAACATACCTCAGAACCCATTCGGTTTCCTTCAACAATTCCAGCTGCTCTCAGTTTGGCTAAATGCTGAGAAACACTGGATTGTGAAATGCTTAAGCAATCCTGAATCTTGGATACGTTGCAAGGAAATTCAATTAAAGTTTTTACTATGCAGAGACGGTGGGCATGTGCAATGACCTTAAGTTTCTCTGCTATTACATCATATTGTTTGTTTACCATTACATCACCTTACTAAATATTTTTTCTAGTAAGAATACTGCTACCTATTCTGGATACAAATGATTAAATTAACTATAATAACGTATGTTGGTAAAATATTCTATATTTTAATATTATAATAGCAAATCCAATTAGTCAAGATATTAATTTAGTAGGATTTTAAAAAAATGAAATAAACTTAATCGAAAAATATAGAATTGCATATAATAATGTTGCGGATATAAAACAAGAATAATCAAAAAATGTTTAATTAGTAAATGTAGTATTGACAGTATGATACTTGGTTGCTATATTATATAATAAATTGAACAAAGTGAGGACTAGGATGGAGAGGAGTAAGTAGGCTAATCTTTAGAGAGGAACGCTCAATGGTTGAAAGGTGTTCCAGGGTAAACTACTGAAGGTCGCTCCGGAGTTTTGTAGCTGAACAGTAGTAGGTTACAACGGGTTATGCCGTTATTTATATGAGTGTATATTCCGGCAAAAAATGTGATAAGCATCTCATGTTTTTTGATTAGTATATATTGGAATATGAATTAAGGTGGTACCGCGGAACCTCCGTCCTTATAGAACGGAGGTTTTTTATTTGGAGGTTGGGAGGTAAAAAGTATGATTATTTACATGATATCAGGAATTCTGATGGTAGGTATTGGAGCGATTTTTGTATACCTTGCAAGATTTCTGCTCAATAACTTTTTTTCGAAATTTTCAAATGAAAAGGGTATACTGGTAACGAAATTAATCGGGCTAATTATGGTGGCGCTGGGAGCTTTGGTAATTTTCTTTGTAGGAGCAGGTGAATATAAGTAATAAGGAGGTAATGGAAATTATGGAACAGAAGCTTATTGCAAAAACCTATGACCCCAAAGAGGTTGAAGACAGAACATATACAGAATGGATGGAAAATGGTTATTTCAATGCAGAAATTGATAAAAACAAGGAGCCTTTCACGATAGTAATTCCACCGCCGAACGTGACAGGTCAGCTTCATATGGGCCATGCCCTCAATAATACCTTGCAGGATATATTAATCAGGTGGAAGAGAATGCAGGGATATGTTACACTTTGGATCCCCGGCACTGATCATGCAAGTATTTCAACTGAAGCAAAGGTTGTGGGGAAACTGAAAAGTGAAGGAAAAACAAAATATGAAATTGGAAGGGAAAAGTTTCTGGAAGAGGCATGGGACTGGACACATAAATATGGTGGTGCCATAATTAATCAATTAAAGAAACTTGGCTGTTCATGTGACTGGACCAGAACAAGATTCACCTTAGATGAAGGACTATCCCAAGCAGTAATGGAAAGCTTTATGAGGTATTATGAAAAAGGTCTGATTTATAGGGGAGAAAGAATCATTAACTGGTGCCCAAACTGCAATACGTCAATCTCAGATATTGAAATAGCCTATTCTGAAAGGGCGGGAAAGCTGTGGCACATTATGTATCCGGTAAAAGACAGCAATGAATACCTTGTTGTGGCTACGACAAGGCCCGAAACAATGCTTGGAGATACTGCAGTTGCCGTTCACCCTGATGACGAAAGATATAGGCATCTAGTTGGGAAAACTGTAATATTACCGCTTATGAACCATGAAATACCAATAATTGCAGATGAATATGTTGAAAGGGAATTTGGCACTGGGGTGGTCAAAATTACTCCCGCGCACGACCCAAATGACTTTGAAGTAGGGCTAAGGCATAATTTGCCTCAAATTAGAGTTATGAATGATGATGCAACAATAAATGAAAACGGTGGGCAGTATGAAAGGCTTGACAGGTATGCGGCAAGAGAAAAAGTATTGGAGGATCTGGAGAATTTAAAACTTTTAGTTAAGGCAGAAGAACATATTCATAATGTTGGTGCATGCGAAAGGTGCTCTACTACTGTTGAGCCAATAATTTCAAAGCAGTGGTTTGTAAAAATGAAGCCTCTTGCAGAACCGGCCATTGATATTGTAAAGAATGGAACTATAAAATTTCTTCCTGAAAGGCTCGAAAAGGTTTATTATAACTGGATGGAAAACATTCAAGACTGGTGTATTTCTAGACAGCTTTGGTGGGGACATAGAATTCCGGCATATTACTGCCTTGATTGCGATGAAACAATGGTTTCGAGAGAGCCGGTTGTAAAGTGTACTAAATGTGGAAGCGCAAATATTAAAGCTGATGAGGATACGCTTGATACATGGTTTAGCTCGGCACTATGGCCCTTTTCTACCCTTGGATGGCCGGAACGGACTGAAGACCTGGAATATTTCTTCCCAACTAATGTTTTAGTAACTGCAAGTGACATTATATTCTTCTGGGTTGCCAGAATGATTTTTTCATCAATGGAGTTTATGAAGCAGAAACCGTTTAAATATGTGATTTTTAACGCACTTGTAAGAGATGCGCAAGGAAGAAAGATGAGTAAATCTTTAGGTAATGGAATTGACCCGCTTGACGTAATTGACCAATATGGAACCGATGCTTTAAGGTTCTCATTGACAATCGGCAATACGCCTGGGAATGATATTAGATTTTCTACCGAGAAGGTAGAGGCAATAAGAAACTTTGCCAATAAGATTTGGAACGCTTCGAGATTTGTTCTTATGAACATGGATCAGGGCGATAAAATTAAGAACTTTGATCCATTACGGTTTACTCTTGCAGACAAATGGATTTTAAGCAGGGTAAACACACTTACTGGAGAAGTCACGGATAATATGGAAAAATTTGAACTCGGAGTGGCAGCGCAAAAACTGTATGAATTCTTCTGGGATGAATTCTGTGACTGGTATATTGAAATGGTAAAGCCAAGGCTGTATGATATGGCCAATCCTTCAAGGCTGGAGGCACAGCATGTATTAAATAAGGTTCTGAGTACGGCGTTAAAATTACTGCACCCATATATGCCGTTTATTACTAACGAAATATATAAGAACCTTATTCACGAGGATAAAAGCATCATGGTATCTGAGTGGCCTGAATATGATGAAGCTCTGAACTTCCAAACAGATGAAGATAATATGGCTGTAATCATGGATGTAATTAAATCAATAAGAAATATCAGGGCCGAAATGAATGTGCCAAGCAGCAGGAAGTCGAAGGTGTTCTTGTTTGCAGGTAATTCTGAAATAGCTGATTTATTAAAACAGGAAAGAGTTTACTTTGACAGGCTGGCTTGGTCAGAAATAATAATAAATGCAGACAGGAATGATATTCCTAAAAATTGTATATCGGCCGTGATTCCGGGAGTCGAGATATTTATACCTTTTGGAGAACTGGTTGACATAGAAAAAGAAGTTGAGCGACTTAAGAAGGAGAAGGATAATCTTCAGATGGAACTTGAAAGAGTGAATGGACTCTTAGGCAATGAGAGATTTGTTGCAAAGGCGCCGCAGAAGGTTATAGACGAAGAAAAGGAGAAGAAGGTTAAGTATCTGGAGATGATGGCAAAGGTAGAGGAAAGGCTTGAAAGCTTGAAGCAATAAGATATAAAGGAGAATGCAATGTCTAATAAAGAACTGCCTTTTTGGAAAGATTTCTCAAGACCAAGGTACAAAGATGAGATTGAAAGTATACAGTCTGAGTTTTTTGCGCCATATGCTACTATTAAATCAGTCGGGAGAAGATATAAAGAGGAAATTTATAAAAAAGAAACCAGATCAGAGTTTCAGCGTGACAAGGATAGAATTATTCACTCTAAAGCATTCCGAAGACTACTATATAAAACTCAGGTATTTGTAAATCATGAAGGTGATCATTACAGGACAAGGGCAACTCATAGTATGGAAGTAGCCCAGATGGCAAGAAGTATTGCCAGGTGTCTGGGCTTAAATGAGGATCTGGCAGAAGCAATTTCTTTAGCACATGATCTTGGGCACACTCCTTTCGGACATGCTGTCGAAGACTTACTTTCCAAGGACTTAAAGGAAGAAGGCGGATTTTTTCATAATGAACATGGGGTAAGAGTAGTGGATGTATTGGAACATAAACCAGGATATCCGGGAGAAGACTTTGGATTGAACCTGACATGGGAAGTAAGGGAAGGTATTCTGAAGCATACCGGCGACTCAAGTGGAATTTACAAAAGCTTGAACCCCAACCAACCCGGTTCCCTGGAGTCTCAAGTCGTAGCATATGCTGATAAGATAGCTTATGTTTGCCATGATCTTGAGGATGCCATAAGTGCTGGAATTATTCATCAGTTGGAAGAGAATCAGTTGGTAGAGAAAGGCTGGCTGGAAAAGTTCTGGGTTGATTTTGATGTAGAACAGTACCACGTTGAAAAAGGAGTAAGTCCTTTGATTGGTAATCTAAATAGAATACTAATTGAGGAGACTCTGAAAGTAGTCGAGAAATATAACATCGATAGCGTGGATAAGGTTAGAAGTTTTATCAGTAATCCGGAGAGTAACAATAAAATTGTTACTCTTGGCCCGTACGAAAATAAATTTAGTGAGCTTAAGCGGTTTGTTTACGCATATATTTATGGTAGTCCTGTGGTTTCCATAATGGATGTCAAGGCGGTTAGAATTGTGAAGAAAATCCTACAGACATACAAGAGGAATCCGGAGCAGCTTCCATATGAGATTTTTAGCTTATATAAAAAGGCAGTTGAATCGGATATGCAATATGGCGATGGGCATAAAACTACTCCCAAAAGGGTTATTTATGATTATATTGCTTCAATGACTGATAGGTATGCAATTGAGGAATATGATAGATTATTTAACCCTCATTCCAAGATCTGATAAGGTGTATGAATGTGAATAAATATATGGGTTTTTATGAGTTAAAATATCTGGATATACCTACCATACCATGGCAAAAGTTTGATTCTTCTGTCAAATTGGATGACGAACATTTATGGACTATCAGAGTAGCGGTGGAAAGCGGGAATGATTTTAATCTTCCAAGGGTAGTTGGGGTTAAATCAGAACAGGCATACAATAAAGGGTTGGAATATTTGCGGAAATATGGAGATAAGGGTATTATTATATATTATCCTTATTTTATAGCTCAAAAGAGCGGGGTTGTGGATATTAGCCAAGAAAGAACCGTTATTGAGGGTGTTAAGGGCGACTTGTGGAATCTGGTTAATAATGGTTTCAAGGACGAAACGGTTGTCATAAGGGATGGTTTATTTACTTTTGAGGGGAATGAAGGCTTCTTAATCAAACAGGAACTTGATGAAATATTATACTATTCAAATGCTTTAAAAGGAAGATATAGAGGTTTTATATCCGAAGGAAAGTCTTTACTTCTGGAATGGAGTTATGCTTTCAACTCAGATGTTGATAAAAATACTATAGGGCAAAGATATTTAGTATTTTATGAAATTAGAACGGTTGGCTGAATACCTAAAACCCTTTTTTAGGCAAATTGTGGACATTTAGGGTTAAAAGGGTAGAAATAAGTATTATTTTGTGCTATAATAATACTTGTGAAGTATAATTTTACAGGGAGGAGAGGATAAACTATGGCAGAACAAGCAAAAAATAATACCGAGAATATGGGTACTATGATAATAGCTCCAGAGGTAGTAGCAATAATTGGGGGTTTAGCGGCAACTGAGGTTCAAGGTGTAGCTGGTATGAGTGGTGGAATTGCAGGCGATATTGTTGAGATACTTAGAGGCAAGAACCTTTCAAAGGGAGTAAAAGTTGAAGTAGGAGAGAAAGAAGCAGCTATAGATTTGTTTATCATTGTTGAGTTTGGCATAAGAATCCCTGACATTGCTTGGGAGATTCAAAATAAAGTTAAAAAAGCAGTTGAAACTATGACAGGCTTAAGTGTAGTAGAAGTTAATATTCATGTTCAGGCAATATTTACTGAAAAGGAAAAT
>DHFP01000194.1 GCA_002402315.1 Clostridiales bacterium UBA4821 | reverse complement strand
TTATGAATCTTAAAAGATTTCTCAAAGTATTAAGGCGTAGGCAAAGTGAGGAAAAGCTAAACTTTGAGAAATCCATAGCCCCTGTTGCAGTTTAAATGGGAAAAATGTAGTACTAGAGGGCATATATACATAAGTTTTTACTACAATATTCAATTTGAGGAAGTGGAAACCATGTTTCTGATTTCCAGTATGTGAACTACATGGATACATATCCATAAAAGACTAGGCTGGTTTCATATTGGACAATTATGCTAAATGTTTTTCGCAGTTAATATACATATATAGAAAAAAGAAAATATTATTGGGGATTTTGGAGAACATATTATCAATTAACTTATGGGAAATTGGTGAAAATAATGAACTGGCATGATTTTTGGTTTGGGGCAAAGGAACTTCCTTTCTGGGCTTTTGCAGTAAGAGCTTTTGTTTTGTATATATCCTTGATTATAGCTACAAGATTTATGAGGCAGAGGCAGATTGCCATACTATCAGGTCATAACTACCTTGTGGCAGCCGGAATTGTGAGTCTGGCCGCAGTAAGGATGGTGAACCCTGAATCATCTTTGCTTGCTGGGATAGCTATTGTATTTGTATATGCTGCTGTAAATATCTTGTGGTCATACCTAGATATAAAATTCCCGAGGCAGATTGACCGCCAGTCGATAGTGCTGATTGAAAACGGGCAGATGATAAAGAAAAACTTGAAAGATGCCCATGTTACAATTGACAACCTACTTGGGCAGCTGCGTTTAAAAGAAGTATTCAATCTTTCAGAAGTATCTCTTGCTATAATTGAACCTACGGGAAAAATAAATGCACTTAAAAAGCCTGAAATGCTGCCGGTTACAAGGAAACAGATGAACCTGCCTTTAAAGAATGTGGGACTGCCAAGCGTATTGATATATGACGGAAAAATCCATGAGGATAACCTTAAAAATATCGGGTATGATAGAGAATGGCTGGATAAAAAAATCAGGGAAAAAGGTTTCTTGCAGGCAAAGGATGTGTTCCTTGCTCTGTTGGAGAGTGACGGAACAATCTATACAAGCGCGTAGAAGAAGGTGAAAAATTGGAAGGCGTATGGAATTCGGTTGAAAAACTGAGCACTACAGGTTTTATATTAAGGACATTGCTGGTTGGCATAATACTATATATCGCAAGCAGATATCTTCCCAGAAGGTCGGGAGGACAGTATGCGGGCTATGACTTTACGTTTTTCTGGATGATGGGAGGGCTTATTGCATCACCGCTGTTTGACTCAAAAATAAGCTTTACCAATACTATTATTGCTATTGTTACAATCTACTTAGCCCATTACCTGATATCTCATCTTGCTGTAAAATCCAGACTGTTTGCCCGGGTAGTATTCGGAAAGGAAGAAGTTCTTGTTGAAGGAGGGCAGATAAAAAAGAAAAATATGCTTAAATCACTATTCCCTATAGAGATGCTGCTTGCGCAGATGAGGGAAGTAAATGTGTTCAATATAAATGAGGTTAATACAGCAGTTCTTGAAACCAGCGGGCGTGTCAGTGTTCAGAAAAAACCTGATCACCTGCCGGTAACATCTGCCGACTTAAACCTTCCGGCAGCAGGCGGCGGGCTGCCCACCACCCTTGTGAATGATGGAAAGATAATAGAAGAAAACCTGCATCAAATCGGACATGATATGGAATGGCTAAAGGGTCAACTGCAAAAATTTGGTGCAATGGATATAAAGAAAGTTTATTTTGCAAGCATTGACAGCGAGGGAAAAATATACTGCTCATTAAGTGAATGAATAAGATAATTTAATTGAATCTTATGTTCTGAATATCAGATATATTTACAGGGAATACTAGCTCAAGAAAATGTTCCGGAGGTGAAGAAAATGGCGGATAAGCAGGCAATTAAGCAGTGCGCAGATACATGTACCCAGGCCGCAAACCAGTTAAGGTCGGCTGCTAATGGGGTAAGTGACCCTGCAGTAAGGGATATGTTAACCCAGGGAGCGCATCACATAGAATTGTGCATAAGACAATGCGATATGGCTACGAAAATATAAAATATCGAAATATTACATGAAAGAGGTGATATAGATGGCTACAAATATGGTAAAACAGTGTATTCAACAGTGTACGGATACAGCAAACAAATTACGTTCCATGGCAAACACAGAACCCAATATGCAGGTTAAAAATGCTTTAATTGAAGGAGCACACCATCTCGACCTTTGCGTAACCGAGTGCCAGTTTTCCATTCAGCAAATGGGTGGTTGATATATGAGAATTTAAAAAGAAATATGTAAAAAGAAGTAGTTTAATGCGAACTACTTCTTTTTATGTTCTATAAATAAAACCATACGGGAGATTTTTATCACATATTTTAATACTGATACATAATCTATAAACAAAAGAAAAATATTAGGGGGAGTTTCCAAATGCATAATCCTATTCCTTACGGTGTTACTCCGGAACAATTGATAGAAGCAATGAAAGGAGAACTCACGGCTAGAAGGTATTATGAAAAACTAATTCCGATGGCTCCAAATAAAAAAGAGGCTGATATTATCAGGCACTTCCTTGAAGATGAGAAAAAACACTTCTCCAAATTCAGAATGCTTTATAAGAATATGACAGGTATGCAGCCGGTGATTCCACCTGTTAAAGAACCAACCTTTACCAATTATTTGGAGGGAGTAGAGCAGGCTATATTGGATGAATTGGATGCATATAAGTTTTATAGGGATATTTATTTATCCACCATGAATCCGTATGTCAGGAATATATTTTTGGAAGCATTTACAGATGAAAATGAGCATGCAAGCCATTTGAATTATTTGTATGCAAAGAATAAAGCTTGATGTAACTATTCAGTATTCAGAATCCGGAATCAGCTATTGGCTTTTAGCTTTTGGTTACTGATTATTGGTTCCTTGTTCCTAGCTATTGGATTTAGTTAATGCTTCACAGTCAAACTAGAGAGCCAGCAAACAGGAGTCAACAGCTATTCTGGCTTCTTAAGCTCTTCCTTCATTCGGTTATAATCTTCTACATTGATTTCCCCTTTGGAATATCTTTCCTTTAAAATATCCATCGGAGTTGAACGGCCTTGCTGATTGTTGACAGACGACTTTAAATATTTTATTAA
>DHFP01000013.1 GCA_002402315.1 Clostridiales bacterium UBA4821 | reverse complement strand
CTTAAAAGAAGGCGCCGAAGTGGATTTCGTAGTTAAGATTACAGGTCTGGACAAACAGACAGTGTTAAAGCTGAAAGAACAAATGAACTGAAAACCTATACCCCCGGGGGTGATTTAAAACACTTCCGGGAGTTTCTTTTGGCAGGAAGGGAGGCGCAAAGCCATGGCAGTCCATAGCTAATTCCTTGATGGTTTTGTCTTGCATGCTTTGCATAAACGGTCATCTCCTTTATTGGTAGTTATAACCATTTACACAAAGTTTCCTACGTTCTCCTGGATATATTTTTTTACCTCATTGAGGTCTTTATATTCCGATACACCGTCAACTATAACTTCCAGTGTTGGTACATCTAATTTCGTTATACCTTGCTTTAAATCCTCTGGCACAAAACCAAATTTCTTAACTAAAAACTTTATTGCAGTCCTTGCAAGGGCTTTCGTTTCACCTACTTCTATTCCCCGCTCCATGCCTTCTTCCCTAAACAGTTCAGCTAAAGTCATTATCCTTTCACTCCCTTCCGGATAGATGGTTTCGATTTTCTTAACCAATTCATTGAAGTCTTCCTTGGTTAAATCAGCCCTAGCGCTGAGCAGATATCTGACTAGGGTCTCTAGATATTCTATCCCTGTCTGTTTATCTTCAAGCTCCAGCAAATAGACAGCCGCTCTAAAAACATACTTTAGGATTTCGCCAATATCCTCTCTCGGCATATCCCGCATCATCGTCACTGTTATTTTGTTTCTTACTTCACCTTTTATTTCCCTATCAGTAAACCTAGAAAAATCATAAAGCAGATATTTGTAATTTGGAATGTATGCCTGGACATCCCTTGGCAGTTCCTCATAGCCCGAAATCATTTCCCCTAAAGTATGTTTTATGTTCCAGCCGTCCTTGCCGTGGTATATTACCAGCGGAATAATTACCGGCAGTTGATTGGTATTTTCAATCTTGGCGTTCCAAATTTCCACCATATATTTTAGGAGCTGAAAAGCAACATCCCGGCTGGGATAGCTTTTATGTTCAAAGAGAAAATAAAGGTAGCCTTCCCGTTTATTGATATTGGCCTTAAAAAGGAGATCCGAAAAACTTTCCTGTAGCTCTTTGCTAATAAAGCTGTCTTTCTGCGGCTCCAATGTGTCCACGTCTACTATATCCGTGATGCTTTGAGGCAAATAATTATCTAAAAAATCCTTGGCCACGGCTACATCGCCAAAGGTCTTTTTAAAGAATTTATCGTGTGGGTTCTGTACCTTCAATCCATCACCACCTATCTCTATTATATCTGGTAGCTAAATATTATACCATAGAATCAATCCCCCGGAAGAAATATTTTTACATATTTTTCAAAAGCGCCTCAACCCCCTAGTTTTGCAGCAACTTTAGAAATAGAGTAACCCGAAACCATTGGTATGACTGACGATTTCGGGTATTTTTATTTTATTTTATTGTCATTTTACTATTGCGTTATTTTGCGTTATGATAGATAATTATATTAACTAGCCCGAGTTTATGAATCACGTTGACATTAAATAAAGAGAAATGAATAGTGTGTAATATTTTAGCCACTATTGGGGGCGGAAGGTAATGTTTATTCGCTGGAAGGGGCGCTATGCCTACCTGGAACAGCGTTATACGGGCAAAGACGGCAAAGTAAAATCCCACTCAAAATATCTTGGACAAAATCACTTACTGATGCTGGAAAAGATGGTGGCAGCAGGTGAGCTTAGCGAACATGAATTTAAGAAATTAGTCAGCTATATTCCAGAAGGAATTCTAAAAACAACAATGAGCGGTGCACTAACAATATATGATGAAGCTTCCTGTTTACTCAGAAATCATAAAATAGCTATATTTTTTCATGAAAGTTGGCTAAGCGGACTCGTGGCCAAAGACGAACACGGCTGGTATCTCAAGGATGATAAAAACAATAAAATTGGGCTGCGTCCAGGAATAAAGGTAAGACTACTTATTTGAAACAATGCACCAATATAGTGTCCAACATATTGGACACTATATTGGTGCAAACAGTTGCTTTGTCACCATAAAAGATTTATCTACATCCAAAGAATGTTCAAATTTACGGTTTTTTTGGCTAAAGGTTCGGATTTTTTAGATACCCAAATAAATCATTGAGGGTAATACATTTTCGACCCACGAAGACATTGGGATTACTGGGTTCCAAGGTTTCCGCATGTTCTAATTCGCAAACTCCCGCTAGCGTGAGTTTGCGAATTAGCCGATTTTATTTCCATTTCTAACCTGTCATTAACGTCTATGATGTAATGGTGCGGATACAATTTCCAAAAATGTAGTACATAAATACAGCAGGTAGTTCACAAAAAAACTAGATTTGCACAAGTTGTTCACTAATTTTAACTTAAAGTTACGTCAATAATATGTGATTTCGTTACAAAAACATGCTTCATTCGGGCTTGTAAAAACCTTTTATTAGGTATTATGGTTATTAATAATATTTATGGTAACCCGATTTGCATTTTTAGTAAACGCTGTAGACCTTGATTTCACTGGATTTTTCAATCTGAAAAGTGTTATTTCGTAAAGTCACGCTAGGGTGGTGGCAAATGTATCTTAAAAAATCAAAGCATAAAAATGGCAGGGTACATCTTTCTGTAGCGGAAGGTTATTATGACAAGGCAACTGGAAAAACAAAAACCGTTAACGTAAAAACATTAGGATATCTTGATGTCCTTGAAAAGCAGTACCCAAATCCAATTTCTCATTTTTCGGAAGAAGTCCGCAAGATGAACGAATTAAAATCTTCCGAAAAGGCCCCTGTCACTTTTAATATCAGCCTAAACGAAAAACTGATTTCGGGTATGAACACACGTAAGAATTTCGGCTATGCGGCGTTAAGCAAAATTTATCATGAGCTTAAAATACATACCTTTCTCATCAACAGACAACGTCACTCCAAAGAGAATTACGATGCCAATGCTATTATGAAGCTACTAATATTTTCTCGCTTACTTTACCCTTCCTCCAAGAGGAAAACCTTTGAAAACCGCGGGTTTTTTTTAGAAAAAGCCAATTTCTCGCTGGATGATGTATACCGTTGCCTTTCTTTCCTAAATAAACATAAGGATGAACTCCTTTTATGGGTGCATAGACATATTCAGAAACAGTATAACCGTGATACTTCACTGGTTTTTTATGATGTGACTAATTATTATTTTGAAATTGATGAGCAGGATGAAATGCGCAGAAAAGGGGTTTCAAAGGAGCATCGGCCCGACCCGATTATCCAGATGGGCTTATTCATGGACAATAATGGTATTCCCATTACTTATGGTCTTTATCCCGGCAACATGCTTGACAAGCAAACACTAATTCCAATGCTCAGGAAAATCCAGCACGATTTCTCCCTTGGCAGGATCATCATAGTGGCTGATAGAGGCATGACAACAGGGGACAACATTTATTATACTTTATCTGCCAAAGATGGTTATGTACTTAGCTATTCCGTACGTAGTGCGGATGCTGCATTCAAAAAATATGTTCTTGATGAAGACGGTTATCTCGAAAAGGATGATGGATTTAAGATAAAGTCCAGGCTATACCCAAGAGAAATCAGCGTTACAATGACAAGCGGCAGAAAGAAGAAAGTGCCTGTAGACGAAAAGCAGATAGTTTTCTACAGTAGGAAATATGCAGAAAAAGCAAAGGCTGACCGTGTATGGGCTTTGGAAAAAGCAAAAGACCTGATTAAAAACCCACATAAATATACCCGTGCCACTTCGCAGGGAGCGGCTAAATATGTGAAAAACTTAACCTTTGACGCCAAAACTGGTGAAATACTGGAAAGTGCAAAGATGTCTCTCCTTTTCGATGAAGAAAAGCTATGGCAGGAAGAAAAATTTGATGGCTACTATGCCATTGTTACCAGCGAATACCGGGAATCTGATGAACGAATCATAGAAATCTACCGTGGGCTTTGGAAGATAGAAGAATCATTCAAGATAACGAAAAGTGATTTTGCAAGCAGACCTGTATATCTATCAACGAAGGAGCATATCGAAGCTCATTTTCTTACCTGTTTTTTGTCTCTTGTGATTGTAAGGATACTTGAATACCGTTTGAAAAGAAAATATTCAGCAACTGCTATGCTGGAGGGCCTTGGAAAAGCTTCCTGTAGCCATATACAGGAAAATTATTACCTGTTTAATTATTATGATGATATCCTTGCTGATATCGGCACCGAACTTGGAATTGATTTCAGCAAAAAATACATGTCGCTCGGAGAAATAAAAAAAATTTTGGGAGAAGTTAAAAAAAGTTGATTTACGCAATAGTTTTCTGACAAAACAAAACAGCCACAAACCCAGTTATTACAAAGGTTTACGGCTGTTTTTTGACTATTCAACTGCAAAAGTTAAGGAGACACAGGGGGACAGTTCTGTTGTGTTGTTAAAGACGCCCAACAATAGTGAAACACTTAAAAAATATGTTCCATCAAGTGAGCCCACTTTACAACATACCCCCTCATAAT
>DHFP01000248.1 GCA_002402315.1 Clostridiales bacterium UBA4821 | reverse complement strand
AAAAAGATCTGGCAAAAATCTTACCATGAGCATATTATACGCAATGATCATAACTATCAGAAAATTTGGGACTATATAGACACAAATCCGCTAAAATGGCAGGATGACATGTATTTTACCTAGTTCGTCACATATATAATATTATGTGACATGAAATGTGAACTTGTATCCAAAATATTTAATTCAACTGTAAACTAGCAAGGAGGAATACGTAATGAAGCTTAAATGGTTTGGGCATTCCTGTTTTTACATAAAATCAGATGCAGGGACAAGAATTGTAACCGATCCTTTTGATGCAACCGTAGGTTATAAGGTGCCTGATGTTCAGACGGATGTAGTTACTATCAGTCATTCTCACTATGACCATAACTACACCCGGCAGTTGAAGGGCAGCTTTCAGATTGTCAATCAACAGGGTGAGCATGAAATCAAGGACATAAAAATTAAAGGCGTAAATACTTATCATGATGAAGTTGGCGGTCAGAAGAGGGGATCTAATATTGTCTTTAATTTATGTATTGATGGACTAAATGTCTGCCATCTAGGAGATATTGGGCATTTGCCTGATGACAGGCAGGTCAAGGATATCGGAAGAGCAGACGTTTTGATGATACCGGTTGGTGGAATATTTACCATAGATGCTGATGAAGCGCTAAAGGTAGTGGAAATTCTAAAACCGGAGATAATTATTCCAATGCATTATAAGACTCCGGATTTGAAATTTGATTTGGCAAAGGTTAATAAGTTTATTGACAAGATGGGCATACAAAATCTTCTCAAACTTGGAGAATTTGAAATTGAAAAGGATAACATAGAGGAGTATAAGGGTAAGGTTATTGTAATGGAATATAAATGAGTAACCGTGAGGTTAAAACACATTGTTGTATTAAGATTTTGCTAAAAGTATTCGATATAGATATAGGATACTTTTTTCATATAACACTTTATACCAATTTGCGTCTAAAGCATGGATAGCAAGCGATTTTAAGCGAGAGAAAATTTAATAGTACAAGGCGGAAGGAAGCGCAGATACTTTGTGTATCTAAGCTGACGACAACGCAGTAATATGAAATTTTAGCCGTTTAAAAATCCATGAGTTAGGCACAAATTGGTATAGATTAAATTTGAATTACATCGCAGGTTTTAAGAGAAATTTATAGAATTTTAATATATTATACGAATTAAATTTTATCTAAGAAGGTACCGGAAATGAATGTTATAACCTTTCTTCTAAAAAAGAAAAACAATATGGCAGCCTTTCTTCTAATACTGCCTCTGCTACTGGTTTCCCAGTCCTCTTTGCAGGCAGAAGCCGAGGTGCCCGAAAAAGTTTATACAGGAATGAGTAATGCCGGAGAAATAATTCAGAATATCAGCTTTAATGATATTTCAAATATGCCTGCAAATTACTGGGCCAGGGATGCAATTTATGAAATGGCTGGACTTGAAGCAGTTAAGGGTTATGGTGATAAAAACTTTAGACCCGATAGGACTTTATCGAAAGAAGAAGCCATAGCTTTAATTTACCGCATGATAGGCAAAGAAGGAGATGCTCAAAAGGCTGCAGAAAAGTTGGATGCAAAAAGGTCAAAGAATCAGAAGAAGGATCAGGCACTGAATATGTGGGCAGACGGGTATTTGCAGCTGGCAGCTGATGATGGATTAATTACGCAGGCTGACCTGCAGACTGCCCTTCAAAAATTTCAGCCTAAATCAGGCTCCAAAAACAGATTTGTAAGGGCTGACCCTGCTCAGAGACAGGAGGTAGCTAATTGGACGGCCAAGGCAATGAAGCTTGAGCCGGTATACGGTCAACAGGTTTTATTTAACAGCTTCAATGATTGGAGCCGGAGTGATCCGGTAAAAATTCCGTACATAGAGGCTGTTCTACAAAATAAAATTATGAATGGCAAGCCGGGAGGCTACTTTGACCCTAAAGGCAGCGTCAGAAGAGACCAGATGGCGCAAATACTTAAGAATATGGAGGATGTGGTTTTTACCCGGCAGTTATTGGAGAAGAGAAGCGGTTATGTGGAATCCATATACCAGGATAGGGATGAAGAGATGGGAGGCGGCATTGTCAGGAAGGTAATAGAGGTAAGAGGAAATGACGGGAAGCTTTATCATATAATGACAGAAATATCTCAAGAACAATTGGATAGAACCAACCAGGAGTTTGAACCCGGGAAAACTGTTACTCAGGAGAAAGAACTGATAGTATATAAGAATGGCAAACTGGGTACAAGTGATACTATTGGAGAAAAGGACCAGCTGGATTACATAGTAGATTCTAAAAATAATGTTAAATTCGTAAAAGCTGTACCGGGTTCATCAACTGTTAAGGAAGTCCAAGCTAAAATAGTAGGAGTCGACGATGTAAACAGTACAATTTCAATTCAGGATAACCTGGGGAATATAGCTACTTACAGCGTCATGAAAAATGCAGAAATATTACATAATGGAGAACCAATAACGCTTTCTGAGGTTCAGAAAGATAGAGGTGCCAGTTTACTCATAAAAAACAAGCTGGTCGTGAAAATGGAGATCAAGCTGGATGATGCCGGCGGACTTAATGATGATATTTCCGGTATTGTAGAGGATAACAATCCTTCACTCAGGTATATTTCCCTTTATGATGAAGAGGGACTTAGTGATGAGTCAAAATTGAGGATATATAACTATGTACCTGAAAATGTGGAGGTTGAGAAGAATCATAAGAAAGCGGCAATGAATGATATAGAGCCCGGAGATACTGTCCACATTATTCTCGGACAAGATGGAAATGTAAAGGAATTAAGCGGGGCTGACAATTACGAGGCGGCTTACGGCAGAATAATTTTCAAGGAACCATCTTCACTGGCGGTTGAATACAGCGGCGGAACCCAGCAGATTCTGGACGTTGCAAATGATGTCGTAGTTATATTAGACCGGAAAGTCGGGGCATATGATAACCTCAGGGATGGAGACCATATACGGATGCTTCTGCAGAAGACGCCGGAGATGGCAAGAATTAAGGAAATCACATCGCAAACCTATACTCAGAATATTAGTAATGTCTATAAGGGCGAGTTAGGCAGTATGGATGTTTCAAGCGGAAAGGTAGTGCTTAAGCACCCGGAGAAGCTCTATAAAGGACAGTGGGAAAGGGATTCCCAGGTTGGGTTTCTGGCTCTGAAGGTAGATGACAATGTAAGAATATATGATGGTGAAAAGCAGCTGGATATGGAAAAAGCCAACAAGCTATACATAGGCAGAGATGTATATGTAGCGGCAAAAAGAAGTTTTGGCAATGAAGAAGTTGCCCAAATGCTCACGTTTAGGGAACCGTCATCAAAAGAGGTTGTTTATGATGATACCGTATCTTCTGTTGCCTCAGGCTCAAATGTGGTTACCCTCGGCAAAATATTTGAACCTGTTAAGTTTGGGGATGCAACAATTGTCGTAAAAGATGGACGATTAATAACCGGCAGAAGCCTCTGGCCAAATGACCTTGTATATGTTGCGGCAAACATGGATATAGATACCGAAACGGTTGAAGCCGGAGTAATAATGACGGTTAAAAAGCCAAATCTGAATCTATTCCAGGAGTATAGAGGCGAGCTTGGCCGGATAAACGCCAATAAGGACTTTACACTTGAGACTTTTTCCATACTTAAAGGATTGACATGGGAATACAATGGAATTCCCAAAACCTTTACCTTTAACTATAACACAAGAATTATCGGAGAAGATGGAGTAATCAATGTAAGAGATTTTACTCCATACTCTGAAGAAAACTATATAGGTCAGAACATATATGTTGTTGCCAATGAAACCGAGGCTCTGCTTATAAGTACCGCGCCGTACGGGGCATTTAACGTCCGCGGCGAGGTACTGGGAATGGAGGCTGAATCAACATCAGATTCCGGAGAGACTGCAGGTACAGGTAAGATAAAGCTTATAGATGCAAGTATTTATAACAAAGACAATGGCCAATGGGATTACAAAGGGACTCTGGAACTAGGTGTTTTGACCAATACGATTGTAATTAAGAATGGAGAACTGGTTACTGCTGATAAGATTGAAAGGGGAGACCTGGTAAGGATTCTAAAAAAGGATGATACGACAGCGGGAGACGCGTATCTGATATTGGTGGAGAAATGATCCCATGGAAAAAGTAATGAGGTGAACATACATGATCAAAATAAAAAGCTATATACTATCTGCGGTTATTATACTTATCCTAGGCCTGTCTCCATTAACAACATTTGCTGCGGAAGGTGACTCCGGTTATGAAGGGGGCATATCTACCGGTGAGGCCATAGATAAAAAGTATGACTACCAGGAGGTAATCTTTGTTACAGGCAAGCCCATTGTAGTCAAAGGCTATCTGACCATAAAGAAAACCCAGAAGGATACAACGGAAACCTGGACATATACATACACAAACCTTAAAAATGAGACCGAGAAGGTAACGTTAAACAGGACAATTTCCTATAATGTTATACTAACTTCAAAAAGCAATGGCCAGATTCAAAAGCAGATGACCTTAAAAGGAACACCCTCAGAGAGAATTGCGGTTGACAATATATCATATACCCTTAAGAAATACAGCTTTTCTAAAAGTAATATAGTAGACGTTAAGCCGCATGCCCAATATTTTGCCGGTGATTTTTCGGGGGAGAAGACCTATAGTATCGCTGGAGGAACAGGTACTTCAAATGGTACGGTAATAGTTTCTTCAACAGGAAAGATTTTTGGATACAACCAATATTGGAGCAATACAGAGTCGCAGACTATTGAATACATTATTGAGATCGAACAAAATGGTAAAAAGTGGGATGGCTTTGCCAAAGAAGGTATTTCCCTTACGTCTACAAAGAAAATCTATTATGAAAAAAACAAGCCGGATGAGATTAGCTTTGAGGGTGGATATGTACAGAAGCAAAACAATTTAAGCATACTTCAGTATGAAAGTGAATTTCCGGAGTTCGATGCAAAGGGTGCACCTACAGATTACCTTATAAAATCCAAAGATACATTGAAATATGATACTTTTCCCCAGGTTACCAGGCTGGTTGTGCCGTCCTTGCGGCAGCTGAAAGGTCATTGGGCGGAAAATGATGTTAAGCTCCTGTATAGTCTGGAGGTCTTCAGGGACAACTCCGAGAATTTCAGAACAAAGGATTATATGTCAAGGGCTGAATTTGCAAAAGCCATGATACTTGCAGGAAAACTGTTGACTGATGAAGAGATAACTCTGGCTGATGCAAATGCTGAAGGTGCCAATGAGAGTGAAGAAGAGGTGCAGGTATTCGAAGATGTACCTTTAGACCACCCGTACTTCACATACGTTAAAGAAGTATATAACAGAAAAATAATGGATGGGATAAATAGAAGGTATTTCTGGCCTGAGAGTACCATTACAAGGGCACAGGCAGTTACATTATTTATACGTTCGCTTGGGTTTGAGGGCAGAGCACCCAGTCCAATTGCAGTAACTTCGTTTAAGGATAATGATAAGATTCCGGCCTGGGCCAGGAACTCGGTATACATTGCTGAAAAGATTGGTCTTGTCAAAGGAGATACCTATGGAAACATGAATCCCAATAACCCTATGACCAAGGGAGAAGTAGCAGCTATGCTTAATAGGTTTATCAATTATATGAGAGAAGATATAATAACCGACTATAGGGACAATATTATTTTGTATTAATGGCTGTTGGTTCATGTTATGAATAGAAATATTGATACAGGAAATAATTTTACATTATTGTGGAAAATTTTAGACAAGTTGTGATAAAATAAATTTATAAATTAACCTGATGTTGGAGAGTGAGTAAAATGGATGAAAAAGTATTTGATTTACTTGAAAAAGTATATATTGAGCTACAAGATACGAAAAAAGAATTGAAACAAGATATAAAGTGTATTGATTCGAGACTCACAAAGCTTGAGATAAAGATTGAAAATGACATATCCCAAAAGATTAGTGCATTGTATGAAGATAGGGAGATAGTACATGACAGGCTCTCAAAGATTGAAGATAAGCTCGATAGAATAGATAACAAAATTGAGAAACAGGAAATAGAAATAAAGGTATTAAAAGGCGGCAAAAAATAACCTGGATATAGATATTATTTAGTATTAATGTAGGGGCGTGGTCGGTGACCCGCCCTATTATGATGCCTAATTATTTGAATTCGGGCAGGTTTGCAAACCTGCCCCTACAATTTCAACAAAGAATTTGGGACTTGATTTCATTTGCGTGAAGTGCTATAACTTTCAGTATAGTTTATTATTTTCGGGAGGATAAGTTAGATGTCTACCAAGTATGTATTTGTAACAGGGGGAGTCGTATCAGGACTCGGAAAAGGCATCACTGCTGCATCGTTAGGTAGATTGCTAAAAGCCAGGGGGGTAAGGGTAACCATACAGAAATTTGACCCTTACATAAATGTCGACCCGGGAACCATGAGCCCCTATCAGCATGGAGAGGTTTTTGTAACCGATGACGGTGCAGAAACAGACCTGGATCTGGGACACTACGAAAGATTTATTGATGAGAACTTGAACAAGAACAGCAACGTGACAACCGGTAAAATATATTGGAGTGTCATAAGCAAGGAAAGAAAGGGAGATTTCCTTGGAGGTACGGTTCAGGTAATACCACACATCACAAACGAGATAAAAGACAGAATTTACAGAGTCGCAAAGTCAGACCACACCGATGTGGTCATCACGGAGATAGGAGGAACGGTTGGTGACATTGAGAGCCTTCCGTTCCTTGAAGCAATAAGGCAGGTATCTATAGAAGTAGGAAGAGAAAATGTTGTTTACATCCATGTCACCCTTGTACCTTATCTGAGAAATTCCGGAGAATTAAAAACAAAACCCACACAGCACAGCGTTAAAGAACTGAGGAATATAGGTATCCAGCCTGACATTATAGTATGCCGGACAGAGAAACCATTAAATAGGGAGATTAGGGACAAGATAGGTTTATTCTGTAATTTGCCCGGAGAAAATGTAATACAGAACTTGGATGTAAGTATTTTATATGAAGTTCCGTTAATTCTGGAAAATGAGGGACTGGCTGATATAGTTTGCAAAAAACTCGTTCTTACATGTGAAAAACCCAACCTGACAGAGTGGTCAGAGATGGTAGAAAAACAGAAAAAACTAAAGAATAGTGTTGAAATTGCCCTTGTGGGTAAATATGTCGAACTGCACGATGCATATTTAAGTGTAGTAGAAGCATTAAAACATGGCGGCATAGCAAATAATGCCGCAGTAAAAATCAGGTGGGTAAATTCCGAGCATATAAATCCGGAAGATGTTGGCGGTGAGATGGAGGATGCAGACGGAATTTTGGTTCCGGGAGGATTTGGCGACAGGGGAATTGAGGGTAAGATAGCAGCAATTAAATATGCCAGGGAGAAAAAGGTACCGTTTTTCGGAATATGTTTGGGAATGCAGATGGCGGTTGTCGAATTTGCCCGTAATGTACTTAATTATCCAAACGCCCACAGCTCTGAGTTCAACCTTCATACTGCCTATCCGGTAATAGATCTGATGCCTGAGCAAAGGGACATAGATGCGAAGGGCGGCACAATGAGGCTGGGATTGTATCCATGCAAAGTAGCTAGGAATACAAAGTTTTATGAAGCTTACAAGGATGAACTGATATATGAAAGACATAGACACAGGTATGAGTTCAATAATGAATACAGGGATGAGTTCCTAGAACATGGAATGATAATAGGAGGACTGTCGCCTGACAGCAGATTGGTTGAATCAGTTGAGCTTCCCGACCATCCATGGTTTCTTGGAGTACAATATCATCCGGAATTCAAATCAAGACCAAATAGAGCCCACCCTCTGTTTGCAAAATTCATTAAGGCTGCATTAACCAAATGTGACAAATAGATTACCGGTTAACAATACATGCAGAAAAAGTGTGAAAAAGATAATATTTTCACACTTTTTTATTGTAATATTTTACTTCTAAAGTGCCGGAGAGGCTTTGTATATCAGAAATGTTAGTGCAATTTTACATTTCTGTTACAGATAAAGATGACCATTGACGCTAAAAAAACCCAATGGTATAATTTAACTTGAGCTAGGGTAGGTAATCATTGCCAAACCTGGTTCTAAAGCTAAAGTGAAGTTAGGTTATTCCAATAAATTTTGAAAGAAAGGCGTAACCTAACGGATTTGTTTTCTTTTCTTAATGCCTTTCTTTCAAAAACAAAAAATCAAAAGGAGGAATTTCAAGGTATGAGAAACTTGAAAAAGTCATTGGTCTTCTTAGTGGTTTTAGCTATGATACTGAGCACAGTAGCTCCTGTATTCGCAGCTACTCCTTCAGACGTAGCAGGCACAGACTATGAAGACGCAGTAAGTACGTTAGTGTCTCTTGGAATTATCTCTGGTTACGAAGATGGAACCTTCCAACCAGAAAAGAACATCACAAGAGCAGAGTTTGCTAAAATAGCATGTTATGTTGTCGGTTTGCAGTCGGCTGCAGACCTGGCAAAAGGAACAACAAAATTCAAGGATGTAGCTGCAGGCCACTGGGCATCAGGATACATCAATGTTGCATCAGAAAAAGATATGATTAAAGGTTATCCTGATGGAACATTCAAGCCTGAAGAAAATGTAAGCTATGCAGAAGCTATTACAATATTGGTAAGAGCATTGGGCATGGGTCCTGTAGTAGAAGGTAAGGGAACATGGCCGGCAAACTACCTCGCAAAAGCTTCTACAGCCGGCATAACAGATGGCGTATCCGGAATGGTTTCAGATGCAAAAGCTATAAGAGGCGCGATAGCTAAATTAGCTTGGAACACTCTCGAAGCTGAAAAGTGGGGCGAAAAGGAATACACAACAGACGGTATAGTATATGGCCCTCTTGGAAAATGCTTGCTAGAAGATCAGTACAAGGATTATGCATACAAGAATTCTGATGGTAAATTTGTACCAAAGTCATTTGAAGATGTAGACGTAGTTGCTACACAATTGGCTGGCGGATTGGAAAAAGGTAAAATTACATTATCGGATGACAGCCTGGATGATATTTTCGGCACAGGCGTAACAGAAAAAGAAGTTGAATTATTAGACAAGACAATAGACGTAAACTCAATGTTTGGTAAAAAGGTTAACGTTCTCTTCGGTAAAGACAACAAGGTTGCTTCATTAGTAGCAAGCAACGAAGATGTTGTCGAAGGAATAGTTGATTCATTCGACACAACAGACATAAAGATTGAAGTTAATAGCAAAGAATATTCATTCAAGAATGACGCAAAAATCTATGTTGACTCGGTAGACTACTCATTCAAAGATGGAGCAGATGTAAATACAACAATAGATGCAGCTGAAATTACCGCAATATATTCAGATTTAGTATCTGACCTTAAAAATTCAAATGTTAAAGTGACACTGGTTCTTGACAGCAGCAAAGTTAAAGCAATGAACATGTTTGTTGCAGATGATGTTGCACTCAATGGTCTTGCAGCTGCTGAAATGCAGCAGTTTATAGTTAAAGAAATCAAATCAAACGGCGAAGTTAGAGACCTCAACGATGCAAAAGCATTTGACATGGATGATATAACTGCAGATCTTGACAACGTAGTATTTGTTAAGAATGGCAAAGCAGCAACAAAGGGCGACCTCAAGGTTGGCGATGCTGTAACATATGTTGAAAATGGCGACCTGTACTATATCGTAATTACAGACAGTAAGGTTACAGGTAAAGTTACAAAGATTGCTACTGACGATGGCGGTAATGCTTCAGAAACAAGAAGGAAGATTACAATTGACGGTAAAGAATACACAATGGCAAATGACGGCGCAGTAATGATGACAAAAACCGGCGATATTGAAGACGTAAGCGCAATCGATACAACAGTAAAAGATTTCTACAATAAGGATGCAACACTAACTCTGAACGCTATGGGTGAAATAGTACTGGTTAGCGGTTCAGTTAAGGCCAGCGCAACAATGCAGGTTGGTGTTGTAACAAAAGATGTAACAGAAAGTGGCGACAACTACAATGTTAAGATTCTTGGATCTACAGGAGTTGCAACATCATATGTAACATCCGGCGAACACTACTATGCAACTAAGACAGCAGTTATTGATGATGCAACAGCAAATGCAGAAAAAAAGGATTTTGATGCTATAGTAGGTGGAGCGGTAGATACAGATGGAACACCTGCTTCAGACGAGTTAGACAAAGCTGACATAGTTGTTTATGACGTAACAGCTGATGGAAAAATTGATGGTGAAAATCTCTATATTGTTAACAGTCATTCAATTAATGACAGCGTGACAGACATGTACGTTGTATATGTATCCAACCCAGCAGTTGGAGTTACAGTTAATGATAGTTCCATGAAGGTAACAGTTAGCGGAACTTCATACTATGCTAATTCATCAACAACTTACCTGAACAGCAACGCTAGTACAATCGAGAAGATTTCAGGTTGGGATAGCCTTGTAGATTCTTCCAATAATACTATCCTTGATGATGCAACCTCGGTGTACCTGGTAGTTGATGAAGACAACATTATAAAGTCAATTATAGCAGACCTCAATCAGACGCTTGGTTCTGGTGAAGAATACCTGAACAACGATGCTGACTATGCTATCTTTGTTGAAGCAACCAGTGAAACAGATGATGATTATATCACTGTATTCAAAGATGGTGCAGAAGCAAGATACGTAGTATCAGGTTCTGTATACTCCGGAGTTGAAAAAGGCGACCTCATCAAATTCGAAGTAAATGGCGATGGAGAATACGATGGAGCTAGCGATTATTGGAGAATGGACCTTGATGCTTTAGAAGACCTTGCAGATACAGTATCTGGTGATGTTTACAAGGTTGGCACCTACAAAGCAACCGACAAGATTATAACCTTCAAGACTGAAGAATATAGATATGATGATTCTGAAGTAACATCAAGCAAGATTAAGACAGTCAAGCTTGCATCTGACGCAGTAGTATATGATGTAAGAGCTAGCAAGATTGAAAAAGCTTCACTTGAAACAATTTCAAACGGATGCTACGTACAGGTTGACGACTACGATAAAGATGATGATGTATACAATGTAGTTGTAATCTTCAAGTAATTGAGATTATAAACAGTATACAAGTAACATTGAGAAGAGTGTACCTAGGTACACTCTTCTCTTTATGATTTGATAAGTTTAAATTTAAATAATTGTAGAAATAAGTAAAATAATGTACAATATTGGACAGGGGGTGCTTGTCTATGGAATTAAAAATAAAGAGGTATTCACAGAATGGGGATAGCATAATGTTTGAATGTGCTTACGGTGGAAGCGACTTCAATGCACACATAAATCTGAAGGATACGTACCTTAAGCACGACGAGTTCGACGCAACCGCTAAGGAGAAGGAGAGAATCGGAGTAATACTGATGAATAAAGCGGAAAAATTAATGGGGAGCCAATAAATGGCTCCTTTTATACTATATAAGTTGAAGTAAACAATTGTGGTAAGCTTTCCGATATACGTTGCGATACTA
>DHFP01000037.1 GCA_002402315.1 Clostridiales bacterium UBA4821 | reverse complement strand
TGAGATATAAATGTTGAAAATTTGCATAGCAAATTTTCAACATTTATATCTCACCTCCAACATCCAAAATGGAGAAGTACCCAAGTAGGTTGAAGGGGACGGTTTGCTAAACCGTTAGGTCTGGCAACGGGCGCGAGGGTTCGAATCCCTCCTTCTCCGCCATAAGTCCCGCCATAGGAGGCGGGGCTTTTTTATTTCAGTTTACATAATTCAATTATGGGGACTATTTGGGGACTAATAATAATAAAAGATATGAAAAGTTATTGAAAGATATAAGAAAAAGCAGGGGTTTTCTTATCCCTGCTTTAGTTGACTCTCTGGTTGGTTATTCAACAATGCTTTTTCGAGTAAATCTGATGCAGCCGTATCGGCACTTCTTAGCGCGTGAACATAAATATCCATTGTGGTACTTGTTCGGGCATGTCCAAGCCTCTTGCTTATAGCTGCCACTTCCAAGCCTTGTGCTGCCAATAATGTTGCCGAGGTATGTCGAAGTCCATGCGGTGTTATCTTAGGCAAGTTGTGACGTTTTAGGAACTCAGGAAACCAATTAGTGAGGATATACGGGAACAATGGTTGACCATCCCAAGTTACAAATAATCTGTCTGATCCTTGCCATAGGTCACAACATGCAACCTTCTGTTCAAGCCACCATTTGCGGTATTCTTTGAGTAAGGATATTACTGGAGCAGGAACAGTTATTTTCCTTATAGATGTTTCATTTTTAGGCTTCTTTTCGAAGGTTCCTATTCCAGCAAGGTGTTGGCTTGCCTTTGTTATTTCAATGGTGTTATTTTTGAAATCAACGTCTGACCAATCTAATCCCATTAATTCACCAAGCCTTAAGCCGGAGAATACGTCAAGCAGTACCATTGTCTTATAATTGATTGGTTCAGAATCGAGAGCTTTCAGTAATTCCTTTGTTTGCTCTTCGTTATAATGCTGAACGATTCTTTTGTCAGTCTTTGGAGCTTTGACCCTATCGGCAGGATTGCTAAAAAGAATCTGCCACTGTACTGCAGACGTAAGAATCGAACTGATTAATCTATGGTGATGTAGTATGGTTCTAGAAGATAATGTACCGGGTTCGCCGTGCTCTGAAACTATCAATGACAGTTTTACATTCAAAGCATTGCTTATATTTTCGGCAGTTTTTCGGGTAATAGGCAAACCCTTTAAGGCATTACTTATTGTTTTGTCGGATATACCGGAAGCCTTTATAAGTTTACTTTTACTCATTCCTTGACTATCCATAATGTTTTTAAACTCAGGAGAGGTAATGTATTTAGTATCAAGCCGGATGCCTACCTCGGCAAGGTTATTATAAAATTCAAGTAACTGTGTCGGCTGAAGCTTTTCAAGCTTGATGTGACCAAGAGCAGGGATAATTCTTAAATTAAGCATTTCCTTATACCTGAATACTGTTTTGGGTTCAAGCTCTTTTTCGGCGTATGACGTAAACCAGCGTTCAGTAAATTCAGCAAATGTGACCTTGCCGCCATCCAGATAAGTTCCCCGTTGCACTTCCTCTTCAAAGAGGGCTGCTTGCCGTTCCAGTTCCTTTTCCCGCTGCCGGTCCGTCAATCCTAGATCTAAAGAGACGTTTTTGTATTTCCTTAATTTCTTCCCTTGACTATCATAGCCAATACTAACAGTTATCCGGTATGAATTTTCACCGCGTTTCTCAATAGATGCCATAATGCTACACCTCCATTTTTTTCTTTAAAAATGCCATAAATTCATCGGCAGTAATTTCACCTTTTTGCGCCTTTTGAAGCTCTAACCTTGCGGTTTCTCTCCATTTATCCAAGGCAGTAGTGTATCCATTAATTGTGGATTGGCTTTTTCCTCGAATCTTTCTCTGTTTTTCAGCATGTTTTGTTTTATAAGCTGTATTGTAAGCCTTGAGAAGTTTATCTTTCTCTACCTTGTACAGATAACCGACATCTTTACATGTTTTATTGTTTTCCACCCATCGGTCACAATACTTCTCGGCACGATCTTTAGGGAAAAAGATTCGTTTGCAATGTTCACATTGTTTAAAGAGTTTTCCGTTTTCAACAAGCTTTATTAATTCAACAAATAAAGCATCCCATATATTTGTAATCACATAACCCATCTGAATCTCAAAGCCACTGTCTTTCTTGTGAAGGATTAGATGTCTAACGTTGTATGCTTTTTTAAACCTTTCATCAAACTCCAAAAGTTCAATGGGATGAGGATTTTCCTCTTTATTTCCTTCTAAATCATAAAAACTTATTCCCGTGCACAAGAGACCTACTAAAAAGTCTTTGAAATATTCTCGAAATTCTTCAGCTTTCTCATACCCAGGTAAAAGTGAGTATGGCGATGTTTGAGATTCATTTTCCAAAAATCTGATTAATTGTATTCCCGTATCAGCGCAATAGTCTAAAAGGTACATAGGCCGGCCGCTTTCATCTTCTGCATAAAACGTTGTATTGCCACTGTAGATAAATAATAGTTCGCTCATTTCTTACCTCCTGTACTTATAGATATACATAAAATATAAAAACACTATGTAGATATATCAAAGCATATTTCGGATACATCTATTGACTGTTTTGTATGACAATAATATTATATCATATAGATATAAGACATACAACGATTAATATATCAAAGATAGATAAAAGGAGTTGATAATTTTTATGAAGTTGAATGAAATTCTAAAGGCGAGAGGTATTTCAAAGGCGCAAGCCTCAAGAATGGCGAATATCCCCCAAAATGATTTCTACCTTGCGGCAAATGGTAAGCATGCTTTTTTTCCTGCCTGGCGGAGGCGTTTAGCTGAAGTCTTAAAAATGTCTGAAGAGGAACTTTTTCCTGAGTATGCAAAAAGGAGGGATGAGAAATGCTGACAACAATTGATGGCCTTGTAAGAGCAATCCCGGGGCTTCGAAAAAATACTATTTATGCATGGTCTAGGGCTGGTGAAATTCCCTTCATCAATATTGGAGTTAAACGCCTGTACGATGTCGAACAAATTCAGAGTTGGCTTCAAGAGCGGGCACTGAATAATGTTAAACGTGAAGTTGAACTTTCCGGAACAGCCTCATCATATGGAACCTTGAGACGCATCAATACAGGAGGATGAAAAGAATATGAAAAATGATGTGGATGAGTTAATTAGAATTTTAAATGAAAGCAATGCCCCAACGAGTTTGAAAATGGCATTTGTGCGCGCATACGAAGCATACAAAAGGCGGTGAGGTTTTGGACGGCTATGTAAAAATATACCGAAAACTACTTGAAAACCCAGTATTTCAAAATGCGAACCTTTTGAAAGTATTTGTATGGTGCTTGCTAAAAGCTACATATAAGACAAGGGAAGTGCTTGTTGGGCTTAGAATGGTAGAACTGCATCGAGGTCAATTTATCTACGGACGGCACAGTGCTGCTAAAGAACTGAAGCTAAAACCATCAACATTAAATGGTTACATGAATACCTTGAAAGTGCTTCAAATTCTCGACATCAAACCCAACAACAAATATTCAGTTGTAACCCTTGTGAATTGGGACTTATACCAATCAAGCGAAGAAGAAACCGACAGCAAAAACAACCAGTGCCCGACAACAAACCGACAACAAACCGACACAAACAAGAAAGTAAAGAAAGGAAAGAAAGATATATACACGCATGATTTTGAAGAATTCTATAAAGCATATCCACGTTTAGAAGACAAACGCAGGATCTTCAATAATTGGAAGGCTTGTTTAAAGACTTATACCGTTGAACAGCTTATGACAGCTTGTGAAAATTATAAAAAGGCAAAAGTTGACACGGATAATCAATATTTAAAATCCTCTGCAAACTTTCTTGGCAAAGAAAAGCCGTTTGAAGACTATCTTATACTGCAAAATGAAGATAAACAAGAAACAAATCGATACCGCGATTTAACCAATTATGAACCAGGGGTGTGAATCAATGCAATTCGAAAATCTAGGAAGAATTTCCCCGCAAAACATCGAAGCAGAGGAGGCAGTTTTGGGAAGCTGCTTGTTGGATAAGGACATTTTTCCGGAAGTTATAAAAATTATATCAAGCAGGGACTTTTACCGGGAGAATCACTATGAGATATTTGAGGCTATAAACGAATTATTTATTAAACAAAAGCCTATAGATGTAATAACTGTAGCAGATGTCCTAAAATCCAGAGGTAAATTGGATCAGGTTGGAGGATTAGAATATCTTACAAATATTGCTGTAGCGGTACCCACAACTGCGAATGCAGGGTATTACACCAGTATAGTAAAGAGTATGTCAGTCAGGCGCCAGTTGATAAAAGGCAGCAGCGACATTATAGATATGGCTTACGAACAGAGTTTTGATAATGTTTTTGACCTGAAAAATGCAGCTATGCAGAGGCTGGATATTCAAATCAAGGACCATAATAAACGCCGAAACGATATTGCCGGGATAGTTATGGACTGCCTTAATGATCTGGACAAGCAATACAACTCAAAGACTGAGGATAAATTTTTTACAGGCTTTTCAGACTATGACAAAGTAACAGCTGGATTCCATCCGCAGGAGTTGACTATAATAGCTGCTAGGCCTGGAGTCGGGAAAACGGCCTTTGCAATTCAACTTATATTAAACCTCTCCAGAAAAAAAATCACTGCTTGCTTGTATCCAGGGAGATGAGCACTCTTCAAATAGTTAAAAGGATACTCAGCAATTATTCTGGGGTTGACGGCCAGAAGCTTAGATTTTGCAAAAGCTTGAATGATGAGGATTGGAAAGAAATTATTTATGCTTCAGACCAGATAAGCCAATTACCAATCGAAATAAATGATACTTTAAGTAATATTCAAGAAATCCGGACTTACTGCAGGGAGCTAAGAAATAGAAATAAGCTTGATATTTTATTTGTAGATTACATGGGTTTGTTAAAAACTCTTAAACGGTGCGAAAGTAGGAGGGCTGAAATTGAGGACATCTCCCGACAATGTAAAGAGCTTTCACTGGAATTTGATATACCAGTAGTGGTACTTGCTCAGTTGAATCGTGAAAATGAAAGAGATAAGCGAGAGCCTAGACTTTATGACGTAAGGGAATCCGGAGCAATAGAACAGGATGCAGACAATGTCATATTCCTACATGTGCCTAAAGATACAGATGAGTCTGCAAATTCCTTTAATATTAAAGTTATTATTTCAAAACAGCGTAATGGCCCAACAGGATACATATACCTGCGGTATTTCCGTAAAACATTCCGCTTTTACAGTAAGGGAGCATGATGTGTTTATCTCAAAGAAATTATTGTAATGTACTTCAAGATTAGGGCATTAAGGAGGTTATGGGTTGAATAAGCAATTAAAAATACAGTGCTGTAAATGCTTGTTGGTCCTAGGCGAAACACAATTATTTCAAGGGTTAAAACCTGAAATATTGGTGGAAGCCTTAAAAAAGGGAAAGGCATATAAACGGGTTGCTGCAAATGAGAGGAGGCAGGCTCAGATAGATAGATGGCAGCTGTACGAACTGCTCAAGGGAAACCAATTGACCGAGGATTGTATACAATTGGTTGAAACAATGGCAGTTCAAGAGCTTAGAGAAGGGGTCATAGAATTCCTGTCAAGCTTAAAGGCGAAAGGCAGTGAGAAATAAGCCTGATTTCTTACGCCTAAGTATAATTAGCACATACCGGAGTTTTTGAATAAAAAAAATTATAAGGAGATGATTATTATGCAACGGAAAACAACTGAACTATTAGAGAGCCTATATATAGCAGCTGGTAAAGCAGAGCAAGCATGGGAAGCTCTCGTATCATGTACAAATGAAACTTTTGAAACAAAAAAATCTTCTGGCAAGCGTACGAAAATTCCGTTAATAATTTTAGAAGGCTCTATCGAGACCACGCTAGACAATTATTGAATGAAGAGGGCATTGATAACGATAAGCTCATTGAAGCACTTGCTTCATGCGGTGAGCTGAATCCAAGGGCATTAATAGCAATTCATAAAACGATGGATCCGTGCTGCTTCTATGAATCTGTAATCCGGCCACATGAGGGTATGAGCAAATAAATTATAAGGAGATGATTTAATTGAGTCTATGTATACTTGCCTTACGAAATGACGGTATTGTCATTGCTGCCGATGGCAGGCGGGGAGCCTGCATTCAAGGCAGGACGGTTCCTTTGTATGATTTCGACCGAAAACTCGCTTGGATCAATGAACATCAAATGCTGTTTGTTGGAGGGATGACCATTCCTTCCGAGAATGTCAAATCTCAAGTTTTTGAAAGGTTAACACTAAAGGGATATAATCTTAAAACTTCACTTAAAATCATTTCGGAGGTTTGCTGGGAGCAGCATAATCGCTTCAAGCATCTCATAGAGGACGAAGATTTTTTGACAACTGTAACCGCAGTATTTGCAGGCATTTTTGACGGTCGGCCTATTATTGCGGGTTTTTCAACGGTGAATAATTTTGAACCCCAAATCGTGACAGGCTCCGGCCAAGTATGTGTCCGTGGATTTCTAGATAAGGAAGCTCTGGCATATTTTTTAGAGAAACTTGACCCAAAGAGGCCTCTTGATGAACTTATCTTTTCGACGTTCGCCTATTGCGCAAGTCTGGATAACAAGGTCGGCGGTTCTTGTGAATTGTTCATGATTAATAATTCAGGAGTAGAACTGCTTGCGCAACGCATGGTATCGAGAAGGCAGGCACATTCATCATTTATCTCAGGGAATGTACTTCAAACCAGCCACATCGGCAATGGGGTTATTGTGAACGCGCATATCGGAGAAGCTCAGATTATAAATGCTAAGATTGCTGATTTGGCTGTGAATACAGCTAAGATTTCCGATTTGGCTGTTACAAACGCAAAGATAGCAGACCTTTCTGTTACGAATGCAAAAATAGCAAATTTGGCCGTTACTGATGCAAAGATTTCGAGCCTGTCTGCAAGTAAATTGACGGCCGGAACAATCGATGCCAGTATTATTAATGTAACTAATTTGAATGCATCAAACATAACCACTGGAAGCCTTAGTGCTAACATAATAAGCGGTGGTACGATAAGTTCATCGGTAATAAATGTTTCTACTGATGCTACGATTGGAAATCAGTTATATCTTGGAGCTTCTACGGATAAAGTATCTAAAGGTATCACTTTTTTTAACGATGGTGTGGGTATGTGTGATATTAATATGAATAGTTTAGGTGAATTAGTGCTTTCTTCTTTCGTAGGGGTGGGTGTTTATGGTTATGGTTCATTAAGAATTGAAATGCAAGACCATGTAGGGACAGGAAGCGATATGATTATCACTCACAGTTCCGGTCAAGGACATTTGAAACTACTCAACGAAGGCAGTGGAAATATTTATATTTCACCATTATCTAGCAGTTATTGTTATATTGATGGTAAGCTATTGCATAGAGGTTCGCAACTAGGCTTTTTCAACGTCGGTCCCGTAATTCAACAAACCGCTTCATTGTTAGGTTCAAAGCTCACCGTAGAAACACCAGACCTTACTTACGGCAGCGTTGAGGTTGATATGTTAAATCACCTAAAAGCAGATATGCAAAGCGTCTATACAAAGATTGATGGCATATTGAATAAATTAGCACTGTATGGATTGTTCAATGTTTCTTAAAGGGGCAATTTAAGCCCCTTTAAGATTAAGCTTACACCAAATGCTTTATTCCCATCTCTTTAATAATTGCCTCGTATATTTTTTTAAGCCTCGGTTCTGATTCAATGATAGCAAGCTTAGTTACTTCATTTATATGTTTCTTTGTGGCCCCTTCCAGTGCAAGTCGTCTTTTTAGATTTACTACTCTTTGTTCAAGGTCTGTACGAGCTTCTATTTCAAGTATTTGTAGCTTTCAGCCTTAACATTTTCGTATTCCTTAAAATAAGTGCTTTTCGGCACTTAATAATTAAGGAGTGTACGATGGAGTTTCAGGATGTTGTTTTTCAATAATATTACCTATGCTTATAATATTTGCACTGCCCAAATTCTTACTTTTGTCAAATATCATAGAATTAATAACATCCTTATCTGTTGTTCCCCAGTAAGACCGGAATAAATATTCTGCTTTCTAGCTATAAAATCAAATATGAGGGGGCTTATGTTATGAAAAGTAATACAAAGTACTTAGCATTAAAAGGATATAGGATTATGCACGGCTTGAGTTCAGCAGATATGGCGCAGGTTATTGGCAAGAGTGTTTCTACATATAGGAAAAAAGAAAATGGAAAATCAGATTTTTATTTGAGTGAAGTCATGGCAATGTGCGATAAATTGGGAATGAGTGCTGATATATTCCTTAAAAGAGGACTAAAAGGAGGAAATATTAATGGTTAATAATTTTGTATCTGAAAGAGCATCTGAAATTGGTGATAATATTTTAATAAAAAATGAAGAGTATTCAAAAAATATCAATAAAGTTATTAGTTTATATAAGGATATCGAAAAGTACTTGCCTGAAGAGGTTATGTATGCTCAAGGACTTAGAGATGGACTTGGATTTGAGAAAATGCTCGCTGGATATTGTGACGCAGGATAAATCAGATTAGTAAAAGTCCTTTGCAGGTCGAGAGTATGAAAGTACCTGACCGTAAAGGACTTTTTTATTTTCACAGTTGTTATCTCCGGTGTTATCTCCGGCGATTATCAATCCAGGGTAGAAGCTGAGGCGGTTTTAAACTTCAGAATGTGGCTGTATCCCTATCATGTGAGAAGGGCTGCCTATTTTAATAAGGGTACAAAATTGCGCAAAGTGAGGCTAAGATTGAACACTTATGTTCCATATTGCTTTGGGGAATATATATTGCTTGATAGTATAAAAATCTCTATTCTCTTAATTTCAAGTAAGTTTTTCGATAAGTTTAAGCTTACTCCGGTCCAAAAATTTACGGTTTTTATTTGTTTAAGTGTTTCATGAAACACGCAACCAAGAGAAAGACACCTGCATACCCCTATGGGGTATGCAGGTTTATTATAGCAAGGACGAACTGTTTGACATAACCTTTAATAGAAGCCTTGTAGATATAGTTTCCATATTAAATGGACTAATGAAAATACAGCTCCGCGCAGAATGAAGCGCAAAGTGAATAGGGAAATAACTTATCCCGGCACCTTAATTATCTAATTGACGCTCTAAAATCGTTTTTAGACCACTATTTTGTCTCAGCCAAGTAATTTTACACGTCAGAGAAAGAACTGCCTCAAAATCGTTTCTATGTTGTCAGGGAGGGATTTAATATAAAGGTCATTGGCAGGAACATAAATTTTTGATAACATTTTAGGTAACGTAAATTAAAAATGAAGGAGATAATCGGCAGTGAAAATATTATTCAGGAATCCGGACAAGAAATACAGCATTCAGCGACATGGTAAGAAACTTTGCAGCGTAGTCAAGGTATTAAGGGATTATGATAACGAGAAGGATGCAATTGAGGACTTGTCAAGGCTCATAACCGGAGAGATAACGGAGCAGGATTTAGTCGAGAAACTAAATGATAAATAGCCAGATTAAAAAGGATTAGCACAAAAAATGCCGAATTATAATGGTATTTAGAATTAGAAAAAGCAAAGCAGGTTATAGGGGGTGCTTTATGTCAAAAGAGGAAAACACATCTATAGTATTGTTCCAACAAAGAAATGTAAGAAGAGTATGGCATAATGAACAATGGTATTTTGTTATAGAAGACATAGTACAAATTTTAACAGACACGGTTAATGTAAAAGACTATATTAAAAAAATGAAAAAGAGAGATAAAATGCTGCAAGAGGGATGGGGACAATTTGTCACCACCCTTTGGATAGAAACTAGTGGTGGCAAGCAAAAAATGAATTGTTCCAATACCAAAGGAATTCTTAGAATAATACAGTCTATTCCATCACCAAAAGCAGAACCCTTTAAACTTTGGCTTGCTGAAGTAGGAAACCAACGGCTTGAAGAAATAGAAAACCCCGAACTAGCTATGGATAGAATGAAAATACTTTATGAACAAAAGGGCTATTCTAAGGAATGGATTGAAAAACGCTCCCGTGGGATTGCAATAAGGCATGATTTAACTGATGAATGGAAAAATCGTGGAGCTTATTCAAGTCTGGATTATGCTATTCTTACCAACGAGATTACCAAAGCTGCTTTTGATATGAATGTTCAGGAGTACAAGCAGCATAAAGGGCTTACAAGGCAAAATTTAAGGGACAACATGAATGATATGGAACTAATATTGACTATGCTTGGAGAAGCTACAGCAACTACATTGCACAGGGACAGAGATTCTAAAGGTATGAATGAGTTAAAAAAGGATTCGAATGAAGCTGGAGAAGTTGCAGGAAATGCAAGAAGAGATATCGAAAAAAGAACGGGAAAGAAGGTTGTTAGCAAAGAAAATTACTTGTCTCTGACTCACAAAGCCAAAAAGAACCTCAAACCACCTCCCAATGGAGGCTTGCCGATGTGATTTATTTTTCAGTAGTTTTTTAAGTAAGTTCTTAATAAAAGCGGCCCCATTATATCCAGAATATTTTTGAGAGAGGTATCTCTCCCGCGCCAAGGTTCACCCTCCCCCCTACCTGGTTAAAAAAATTGGGGACTATTTGGGGACTAAAGTTATAAACAGTCCGCAGAAAATAATAAAAGTTACTACAAGATGAATTTCAAAAATGCAGAAATACCAAGGGTTATGAAAAGATACAACAGGTTACCAAAAGCATTGTCACGCATTGCTAAACCGTTAGGTCTGGCAACGGGCGCGAGGGTTCGAATCCCTCCTTCTCCGCCAAAAGTCCCGCCATAGGAGGCGGGATGGTTTTGTTTTAATAGAGAGCTTATGAAGGCTCTCTTTTTGTATAATTAGACATTAGAGAATCTATTATATTTACACAAAAAATTATATTATTATGTTATAATTAAGCTGCGAGCTAGATAGATTACTTATTTAACTAACTTGGTATATAGGAAGGAGGAACAATTTTGGATATTGAGGAACAAATAAAAATGGTTGCAAGTAGGATAGACCATGCGGTATTGAATCCTTCAGAAGGTGATATAGATGTTTCTAGAGCTTGCTCCATTGCCAGGAAATATGACGTGGCATCAATATGTGTCAAGCCATGTCACGTAATCCTGGCAGCAAGCGAACTACAAGGTTCTGATATAACAGTTTGTACGGTAGTTGGATTTCCCCACGGGGCAAATACAACGGGGATAAAGTATGCTGAAGCAATGGAAGCATTAAAGAATGGTGCTGCTGAAATCGATATGGTTATAAATATAGGGAAGCTTAAGGATGAAAACCTAAGTTATCTGCAAACTGAAATAGAGTTTATTTCTAGGCTTGTACACCAGGCAAAAGGCAGTATTCTAAAAGTAATTATTGAAACCGCGTTGCTGGATGAGAAACAAAAGATTACTGCTTGTAAGGTTGCGGAAGAAGCAGGGGCGGACTTTGTAAAGACTTCAACAGGTTTTTCTTCAAGAGGAGCTGCACTGCAAGATATTGAACTTATGAGATCGGTACTTAGTCCAAATGTTAGGATTAAGGCTTCGGGTGGAATAAAAACACTACAGCAGGCAGTAGACTTTATTAATGCAGGTTGCGATAGAATCGGAACAAGTAAGACTGAAACCATCCTTTCAAAACAAGAGGCAGATGGAGACTACTAAGAATGCGCAGGAAATCCGGTAGTGTTTTTGACAAGAGGAAGTTAGCCATAAATCTAACAGTTGTATTGATAGCTTGCCTAGTGGTTATTATTGAATCAAATATTTTTTATAAAGGTTTCTCAGCATCTCCTAAAGAATCAGATGTAATTATTGTTTTAGGATGTACTGTATGGGGAGAAGAGCCTAGTCCCAAATTAGAAAAACGTATCCAAAAAGCCTTTGAGCTTTACGAATCAGGATATGCACGCAAGGTTATTGCTACGGGGTCAAGGGGCTATGGAGAACAGATACATGAAGCTGCAGTAATCAAAAAGCGGTTAATAGAGATGGGGGTACCCGAATCGGATATCCTTGAAGAGAAAGATTCAACTAATACGTTGGAAAACTTAAAATACGCAAACCATTTGATTAAGATACACGGGTACAAGAGTGCTATAGTTGTTACAAACTATTTTCATATTTACAGGAGCGGGATGATTGCAAAGGACTTAAAGATGGATATTAGCTTTGGAAAAGCTGATATGCCGGAATCAAAAGTAACCTTAGTGCTGTCAAATGCAAGGGAGGTTATCTCACTCTTAAAATATTTCACCCTTCAAGTTTTTTCAAAATTGAAGGGTGAAATATTTATTCTTTATTAGCTTGTTAAAAAAAGTGTAAAATTTGTATTTAAAAATGTATGATTTATATTGTTCATTCAAGGAACATTCCTTCTTAAGTTGACATATAGTATATTATCAATAGAATAAAGGAGGAATAGACCATGTCGGATAGATGCGGGCCTTTTGGAGGATTTGATTCCTGCTTCTGCATAATAATAATAATCTTAATATTATGCTGTTGCAGCCCAGGTTTTGGACCTTTCTTTGGTTCATGCAAGGATTAGTTAAGAATAGTCTTTCCATACGAAATTAGCATTACTTGAAGATTATTAAGTTGAAGCAGATAAACCTCCTAATTGGTTAGGAGGTTTATTTCTGCAAGTTAACTTTAAGCCTACCCTAATCATATTAAAATGAGTTTTATTGATACCAGAATAAGGCATACGGCAAGAATCTTCTGAATCCAACTGGACTCAATCTTTTTAGATATTATTGCTCCCAACTGTGCGCCAATAATTGCACCAATTGACAGGTAAATGGCAATAAGCAGGTTTACATGCTGGAGGATAAAGTGCATTGAAACACCTATGAAGCTTGATATCAATAAAATGAAAAATGAGGTTGCGGTAGCCACATGAATAGGGAATCCAAGCATGTAAACCATTAGAGGTACATGAAGAATTCCTCCGCCAATACCTAGAGAAGTGGACATGAATCCGATTGCGAGGCTCAGGATTATACCGGACCTTTCATTAAAAGCGTATTGATATGTGTTTCCTGAAGAGTCAACAATTTTTCTTTTGACAATAGGCCACCTGATATCCATGACACCAACCGGATTTTTATCTTCATCCTTATATTTGGGACGGAATAGCATAAATACTCCTATACCAAAAAGCAGCAATCCAAAAAGCAAGCTATATACGTCATTGTTAAAGAACTTTGATATGTATGCACCCAGGATAGAGCCTGGCAAGGTTGCGGCTGCAAATTTGATACCGGTCTTTATGTCAATTCTTTTTTGGCGGAGATAGGCAAAAGTGCCGGAAAGGGCATTAAAGAATACCATAGTCATGGAGGTTCCGATTACAATCTGAGGACTCATTTTGGATACAAGCAAGAGATATGGTACTACAAAAAAGCCGCCACCTGCTCCGACTATTGTACCTAAAATACCAACGGCTGTTCCAAGCAGCAGGAATTCAATAAATGTTAATATATCCATCCTTAGTATCCTCCCAAATCATACTTAAATGTTCAAAATTTTAAGGCTCCTCTAAAACAAGGAGCCCTAAAATATTTATGAGTTTATTCAATCTCTACGGCATCTTTTGCTTCTTCAGGTAAGGTGATGGTAAAGTCTCCGTTATATTTTGTGAATTCTATAGCCATGGTAGCATCTGCAGTAGAGGTACTACCCTGTAAAGACTGCTCCATACTCATCTCAATTTCCATTTTATCTATATAGTTTGTAGCCCTATCAATGTAAATCTTGCAGCTGGTTTTACTAACCTTTACATTGGAGTTAGCTGAAGCATTAGCCTGCTTTAACTGATCAGATAGAGCTTTAAGAACCATTGGACCGGAGAGTACAAGTTGCTTATCTGTTGAAAGGTCTTCATCTACCTTTAGGGCTGAGCAGAAGGCTTCATCATAGATTTCCATATTATCAGCTTTATATAATGCTTCCATTTGAGTTATTTCTTCTTTTGACAGGTTTTTTTTGTCCAGCCTTCAGCCATGTTGCTATTCATATACATAACGTTATCAACCAGGTACTGCTGAATATCTATAGACATTCCCATGAATGAGGTGCCGAGCGTTATATAGGCTGTCTTCTGATTCAAATCTGCTTTTATCGTACCGGTTATGGTAACTGGAATTGAAAGTGCCTGTTCTGAACTTTTGGTTTTTACAGTAGCAGAAAAATCCGCTTCAACCCTTTTAATATCTTTCATGGCCTGGGATGTTTGGTCAAGTACCTTTTTTACTTCATCGTAAGCAGCCTGAACGGTTATAATTACCGACCTGGAGGAAGAGTTCCAGAGAATTTTCTTATTCAGGCACTCAGATACAAATCTTGTTGGAATGTAAACGGAGTTTTTATGGATAACTGGTGATGTAGTAAGTGCTACAGTTTTTTTATTCACATAAGCGGTTTTAGAATTAACCTTTAAATCTATGGTTAAGGTATCTTTAACTATACGTATGGATTTATCTTTAGGGTTCCAACCTATATGTTCAGCGTCATTCTGAACACCAAGATTAATTAAGAGTTGACGTAACGGAAGTAGAGTACTGCCATTAACATTTATAGGGTTTTGTCCCATTTCAGGCTGAGCAGCATTTACTATGACACTTACATCAGGGATTTCAACCACCTTAGCACTTGCAAAAGAACTAAACCCGCTTAGAAGAATAAATAGACAGGTTGTAATAGAAAGATAAATAAGTTTTTTCGTGGACATATTGCCTCCTTAAAGTTTATATAAATATTTTATCAAAATATAAGGTTAATGTCTATTATATAAACAGAAAAGCTCATTAATGCCAATATACTCCAACAAAATTAAAGATTTTGCTTCATACTATTATATTCACAAAGTTTTTAGAGTGAAAATGTTATAAAAAAAGATTAAGAGGACTTTACATAAAAACTTGCAAGATGAAATAATTTTGTATTTTATTATGTATAGAAAGAAAAAAGAGCCGAAGGCGGGCTCTTTTACTTTCTATACTCTATTTATCCCCAGTTATAGTAACAGCAGTTCCGTAAGCTAAGATTTCCGCAGCATTTTGCATAATTTGAGACGTCATATAGCGGACATTTACAACAGCGTTAGCGCCTAATTGTTCTGCTTCTTTTACCATAGCGGCAGTTGCTTTTTGTCTGGCTTCAGTCAGCATTTCGGTATATTCCTTGATTTCTCCGCCAACTATGGTTCTGAAGCTCGCTATAATATCTTTTCCGATATGTTTGGATTGAACAATGTTGCCCCTCACCAATCCATGAACTTTTGTAATCTCATAGCCTTTGATTTCATTAGTATTTACGATAATCATCATTTTCTACCTCCTCTTTATGTTCTTGAATTCGGTCTTTTAGTACACCGAAAAAAGTGAGAAAAACACCGAGGATACCAATAATAATGGGTATGAAAATATAGACTGCACCTATGGAAGAATCAGCGAATATCCATGCAAGTGGATTGAAGAACCACAAAACAATAGCGGTAACAATAAGAATAGATCCTATCTTGGTCATATTTTCACCTCTTGGTTTTGATTATATACTAAGGAGGTTAATATTGTAAATATTTATAATTCCAGTTAAATATTTTGAAGTAAGCGGCTGAATGCATTCTTTACATCCACACATCCAGTTCCCTGAGCATTGCGGTCAAACCCCATATCTCCGGACGTTTCCATTAGAAGGTCTTTGACCTGATCCGGCTGAAGAGAAGGGATGGATTCCAATAGTAAGGCAATTACGCCGCAGCATATGGGGGTTGCCATTGATGTCCCCGCCATATCGCCGGCTACATGAGTACCGTGGCCATTGTCATCATATGTTTGTGCCTTGTTGTTAATAAAATCCTTAAAGCCAATAATCCTATTTGTAGGAGTTATTAAGTCTTCGTGAGGATGTATACCCGCATCAATTACTGCCAGGGTTACTCCTCTGCCCGTTTTAACATTTTCCCAGGCATAAGGAGCGTTTATGGTAGGACAGGCATTGTTTAATAAGGCATTGACTTTCCTGTCCAAATAAATAGATTTGATTTCAGTAAGCTGTAACAATTGGTTTATTTTCTTTGGAGAAATCTTGGTAGAATAGCAGTTAAGCAGTCTAAGGTTAATATTCTTTCGGTCTTCTTTAAACTTTATCAAATTCCGGATTGCGGTTTTGTCGCCTGTACAGCAATTATCAGGGTGCCTTATAATAACTTTTAATTTTCTAAAGTTGTAACGAAACTTGTTTAACCAATCCTTAAGGAAAGCAGGGAATAACTTTTGTGTGACGGTAGCAATTCAACAGCTCCCTCCTTAGAGGTTTAATATCATTTCGAAAACTAAA
>DHFP01000193.1 GCA_002402315.1 Clostridiales bacterium UBA4821 | reverse complement strand
AGATACAGTGATACTGTTCTGAAATCAAGCAGGCATACTCTTGTGTTACTATACATTTTCAGAAATATGTATGATCAACCGTTGGATGAAGAAGCTGTATGGCAGTGGTTTGACTATGCTTCTGGTAAGTTTGGAACCGGTTGGAAACAATATCGGCGTTCTTTATCACAGTTTCTACTGTTCACAAGAACAGGCAAGCTTACAACATTCGTAACGGGTCTACCCTACAAGAATCTTTTTAAAGATACACTTTCTGATAGTTTAAAGGCTCCGCTTGAGGGTTTTTTACTGTTAAAGAAACGAGAAAAAATGGCAAAGTCAACCTGTGGCATGTACAGATCATCTATAGTTCGCCTGGTACGGTTTATGTGTTCTCAAGGCATTGAATCATACAGAGACATAACACGAGATTTTTTGGTCGAGCTTAACAAACAGGATCGCCATGCCACAGTGGAGGGAAAGCAAGCCTACAATTCCAAGATACGTGGTTTTCTTAAGTATCTGTTTGAGGAGGGCATAGTTGAAAACCCTTACATCGCTGAATCCATACCAACAGTTGTATCACGCAGAACTAGAATCCCATCTGTTCTAACCACTGCAGAGATTTCGTCCTTATTAGAGCATCAAATTCCAGCAGAGGATGTCAACCTACTCAGGGCTCATGGCATTGTAATGCTTGGATTATTTACTGGTTTAAGAGCCTCCGATGTGGCTGCACTTAAGTTTTCAAACATAGATTGGTCGAACAGATCCATATCCATCATCCAACAGAAAACTGGCAAATTCGTAAAGTTGTATCTTCCAGTAGAAGCCGGAAACGCATTATATAGATATCTGAAACATGGCAGGCCAAATAGTGAACTCCCGTATGTATTCTTAAATCACAGGGCCCCTTACGGCATTCTTCACAAAAGCGTTTGCACAAGGTCCTTGTACCGCTTCTTGCCTGTACGGAAAGGTAGCAGCGAAGGGTTCCATATTTTGAGAAAGACATTTGCTACCAACATGCTTCAGGGTAGCAACAGTACCTTCATCATCGCGGACGCTTTAGGTCATCAGGGAGACGGCACAGTATATACTTACCTGGGGATGAATCCTGATAAGATGCGCAGATGCCCATTGCCACTTGATGCAACTGGTTCGAAATGGATGGGAGGTGATTTCTTTGCTTAAAGAATACCCCTATTCCAGTATATTTGCTGGCAACCTGCATGATTACGTTGATCAAAAAAGGCTTTCAGGTTTTAGTTTTGAGTTACAGTCCTATTGGCTGTATCGGTTCGATCAATATTGCTGCTGTTGTATTAAATCGGCGGATATTTCAAAGGAGCTTTTTGAAGCTTGGGCTGGGCGTTTTGAAAATGAGGGGAAATCCTCCCAGTCCAGCAGGCTTTCTGCACTCCGCGGTTTTTGTAAATATCTTAATTCCATAGGAGCAAATGCTTATGTACCACATAGACTTCCAAAAGGCGAGAAGACTATTCCTCATATTTTTGATGATGAAGAAGTTCAACAATTTTTTGCTGTATTGGATTCTGCTGAGCCTTATGGACACAATGGTAAAGCGCGGTTTTGTTTTCAAAGAATGGCTCAGGAATACAGGGTATATTTCCGCTTGGTTTACTGTTGTGGCCTCCGTAATTCCGAGGCTTGCAACACTAAAGTGGAGGATGTCGATCTTTCACAGGGGATCTTGACAATCAAACAGTCAAAAGGGAGAAAAGATAGATTGGTATATATGTCAGAAGAGCTTACGCAACTTTGCAAGGCGTATATTGACTTCTTGCAAAAAGTTGCTGATGGGCCAATTGACTGGCTGTTCCCTGGAAGATCATTCTCCAAGCCATTAAGAAATTCTTCCATGGGTAAAAAGTTTGATGAAATTTGGTTCAAGACAGCATCATCTAAAAAATGTTGCAAGAAACCCACCATTCACAGCTTCAGACATTACTTTGTAGTTAACCGGATGAACAGATGGATGAGTGATGATACTATCAATACTGAAGCCATGCTTCCATATCTGAGCAACTATCTGGGCCATAGCAGCCCATCAGAAACCTACTATTATTACCACCATGTTCAAGAAGCTTTTACAATAATCCGAAATAAAGACAAAATCTCTGATCTAGTGATTCCGGAGGTGCCTTATGAATAAAATCCCTTTTGAAAATCTATTTTTTTCCAAGACCAGAGACTTCCTTGACCTTTTTCTAGCCGGACAATGTAGTAGAAGTCCCCATACAATTAAAGCCTATCGTGATGCACTTACTGTTTTTCGTAGATATGTGGTTGATGAACGCAACTACTCTTTGAAAACTTTCAGTTTCTCTGACTGTTCAAGAGACTTCACACTTGACTACTTGGAATATATGCAGAATCAAGACTTGTCCTTTAATACTTGTAATCATAGATTAGCAGCTTTAAAGTCTTATCTGTGGTATGTTGCAGATGGGGATATATCAGTTCAGCAAACAGCCCTTGCAGTATCTCATGTACCCTTCCTTAAAGTTCCAGACAAGGTAAAATATATTCTTTCTGATCAATGCCTTGCAGCCATACTTGCAGCACCTAAAAATACCAAAATTGGTATGAGAGATACTGTAATCATGGTATTGCTTTACGATACCGCAATACGCTTGGGTGAACTCTTAGACTTAAAGATAGGAGATATTGTACTAGATGCACCGGCTCCTTATGTTCGCATCCACGGGAAAGGTGACAAAGAGCGGCTTGTATCGATGACTGATAAAACCGCAGGGCATTTGAAACATTATATCAATAAATACCACGGCATGGCTGCATTTGGCAGTGATCATGTTTTTTATACAATAATACATGATAAGCGTAATCGGATGTCTCCTGGGAATGTAGAACGTCTAATCAACAAATATGCAGATTCCATCCGATGTGACTTTCCAGAGCTTCCTGCCAAAGTTCATCCTCATATGTTTAGAAATCCAAACTTAAATAAAATCCAAACTTTTTTGCTCAAACCCACATATAGACTAACCATTTTGTCATAAAAAGTTTGGATTTTATCTTGGACATTTCTATCTCTTCAAACCGCAGAAATCAGTGAGTGAACCATCGGACTTTTTCCATTTCCGGCTGATTTTCTTGTCTGTTTCGCTCTCAAGAGTTGCGAGTGCTTTCACTTTCTGGTCGGTGGTAATGTCGAGATATTTCATGGTGGTTTCTATCTGCTCGTGACCCAGCAGAAACTGAATCTCAACTACACTCAGACCATCCTCGATCCAATGTGAAGCTTTTGCGTGGCGGAAGAGATGTGCATGAGTATTAAGTGGCACATCTTTGCAGACTGCATTAGCCATAGATGCATAGATCTTGATCCTTTTATCCAGGGCAGCTTCCGTCAGCTTTCCGTAGCTGCCACCAACTCTGCTGTAAAACAGCAGACGAGATGGATCCGAGTTTGGACCGTGAACTTCTTTAATATAAACCTTAAGCAGTGCGTTCGCTCTTGGCAGAAGATACGCTGTCCTGAGTTTATTCCCTTTGCCATAAATGTTGGCATATGGCTTCTGGGCATCAAGATGGATGTCGCAAAGCTTTAATGACCTGATTTCATCCAGACGCGCCGCCGTAGCATACAGTAGTGTGAGAAAGACAAGATCGCGCCGTCCGATGGCCGTTTTGGTATCCGGAGCATTTAACATTGCTGTGACAGCATCCCTGCTCAAACCGCTTACCTTCTTCTTCGGACATTTTTGGCGCTTGATCTTGTGCGATTCCAGATAAAGGTAATCCATGCTGACATCTTTTTCAGCCAAGTATTCAAGAAACCTTCGTATAGAAGCAAGCCGGTTATTGCACGTGTCAGGTGAATTCTTCCGGCTTTCTTTGAGCCAGATGATCCATTTTTCAATCCATTCCTTTTCCAGATGGTGACGGGTAAGGCTGTCCGAAGTTATTCCTCTCTCCTGTAAAAACTGGAAATACAGCGTTAACGTATCCTTGTAACCTTTCAGAGTGTGCTCACTGCTTGTAAGGAACTGAGGTGCATACCCACATAAAAACTCAGAGATCCGTCTTGCGATTACGGAGGCATCATCAATCTTCTTCATCCCACACCTCCGGTACGATTTCGTTAAATTCGGTTTCTGTTTTTTCGCGGATCTTGTCCGCAAGCCGGGGGACAATTGAATAGTAATAAAGGGTCGAAACGATCCACCGATGCCCCATAGATTTCGACAGATAGTGCAGCTTTTCACTGAAAGTGAAGCTGTCATCTTCCCATGAGCTGATATTTTCAATTGCGTAATGGTGGCGGAGGTCATATGCAACGGCATGACTGTCGGCTCCATTTGCTGCTTTCCACAGTTTGTTAAAATTATCTTTTACCCAATCCCGGCTATAGTAACTACCAGTTTTTATACATTCAAAGAAATAGGTTCGTTCCGGCTGAATCTTGTCAATGGCTGAATCATAAATCTTAAGCAGTACAGTCATCGTTTCGTGAAGAGCGACATAATGCTGGTCGTAGCCTTTTGATTTACGGATGTTTAACACGCCATGAGCAAGGTCTACATCCTGCCGCTGTAAATACCTCGCTTCTGTTGTCCTTATGCCACTGCTGTAAAGAAGTCGGAAGAAAACGGGGCATTGAAGTTTCCTGATAACGGACGCCGATTTTCCTTTATAAGGGTCAATGCTGTCACACTCCTTGAAAAAGGCCTCAAGTTCTTCCTTCGTGAATGCATGAGGAATGTATTTACGTCCTTCCCACTTCGGGGGTTTTGGCGTCACGATATCGGTAATACCATGGTCGCGGAGATAATCTATGAATTCCCTGACTACAAGCGTCCTTGTATAGCAGGAACTGCTGGTTTCTGTTCCACGTTTCCGACACCATGAACCAACCATCTCAGCCGTCAGTGAGGAGCTGTCTTCATAATGGTCAGCACAATAATAATCAAAGAGTCTCAGGTTCTGCCCTGTTGCATATTCATTCCAAGAGCCGGATGCTTTCCTGTAAGAGACGAACTTCTCTATATAATGTGTGAATCCAGAACGGTATACGCTCATACATCAAACACCTCTTCTCTTACAGGAAAGTTTTCGATGCTCAGGGCACATTCCCTGAGATGAGTGAGATCAGCAAACGTATAATAATCAAGCGATGAAGGATCCCCATGACCCAGTACGGCACTTGCAACCGGTCTCGGAATGCCATTGCTGATAAAGGTAGTTGCAGCATTATAGCGGAAAAGATGTGTTCCACGCCGTTCCCCTTTTTCCTGCCGAATTCCTGCTTCATCATATATATGGGAAGAAGCATCCCACATCGCACCAGCCGTCATAGGATCATGCGGACGATGTGCACCAAGGAATACATGTGGATCAGCGCTTCCAGGCCGCTCCGTAGTTATATAGTCATAGAGTGCATTCCCCACAACAGGGATCAGCGGTAAAGTTAAAGGAGTATCCGTTTTTGCCTGAATAATCCGGATTTCATCATTATACCAGTCAATATCAGAAAAAGTGAGACTGGCGATATCACATCCCCTTAATCCGGTATAGTAGAGAAGTGAACCGATGGCACGGTTACGCAATGAAAGTTTATCGGGCACATCGTTTTCAAGGGCATTATGGATGCTGACTATCTCCTCAGGCTGGAGATAAGCGATGTTTTTTCGCTTGTTCCTTGTACGTGGCAGATAAGTGAGGATACGTCTTGCATCTGCGGTATAATTACCTAGTTCAGCCTTAAAGATTGCAGCAACTTCTTTCCGGTACTGATCAGACAGTGCAATCATTCCTGAAGAGTCAGTGAAGAATGACATGGCGTCTTCTTCGGTAATTTCAGCCAATGAAAACAATCCTTTCGCCTGCATGGAGAATAAAAAATTGGATCCGCCAGAAACGTTACCCTTGATCGTATGGGTCTTAAGTCCGCGTGCCTCCTCTGCTTGACGATACAGGTCTATCACTGTATGGAATTCCGTACACAGTTGATGGTAGGCACCATATTTGAATAAAGGTTCCTTCATCCTGTAATCCGGGTGGATTCCATGAAAATCTAAGCGCTTCAGTATACCGTATTCAAGACGATATCGACGCTTCATCTCGGGGGAAGACGTTTGTCCTTCACGAATGCGGCATGCAGACTCGTAGGAATCGATTGCATCTCCATTCTTTTTCAGCCAATTGATTTCGGTTTTTACTTGCCTGTAGTAGCTTTTAGCGTAGCCATGGAATTGCATGTACTGGATGAGTTCGTCTGCGTGTGATATTAAGTTATCAAAGATCATTTATGATCACCTCCTTGTTTTAATTTTACACAGGAGGTGTTATATAGAAAATATAATCTAAACTTTCCAACAAGAAAAATCAAGGAAATACAAGCGTCTTACTTCAGAAGTTTGGATTTTATTTAAGTTTGGATATCTAAACAAATCAAAACTTTTGGATTTGTTTAGACGAACAAGGGCAACCAACCTTTACCAAAATGATGTGAGCCTTGAACTTGTATCAAGGATACTTGGTCATTCATCAACTCAAACCACGAGAGTCTATGCAAAACCTTCACTTGAGATGCTCAAGAGTGCAATGGACAAAAGTCCATATGTTTCACATGATGAGAAACCTTTATGGATAGACGACGAAGCCGAATTAGCCAAAATGTGTGGCTTAAGGTAGAACTGTTATCCTCATCTTTTCAGGT
>DHFP01000216.1 GCA_002402315.1 Clostridiales bacterium UBA4821 | reverse complement strand
TTACCACCCGTCTGAACAGTAACCCCTTTCTATGTCCCTTACACAATGTTTCTATAATTCTATACACACTCATTACTGAATATGATATAATCTAAATAAAGACAATTAATAATAGTCAGCGAGGTAATATCTATGTTATGTTCAGTCTGTAAAGAAAACATTGCAGTTGTTTTTGTTACCAGAATAATTGACGGTAAGCAGTCTCAAGAAGGACTCTGTCTTTCATGTGCAAAAAAACAAGGCATCCAGCCTGTTAATCAATTTCTAGAACAAACCGGTCTGACTGAAGAAGATCTGGATAGTTTAAACAAGCAGGTTGGCAGCATTGTTGATAATATGGATATAATAAATAACAATGGAAAACCGGACAACTCAATTAATAATAATGGACTTCTAGGTTTCTTCGGCAAGATGTTCCCCAAAGAAGCCAATGCATTTACTGAAGACGCTGAGACTAATACCCCTTCGTCTTCACCACAACCTGACAAGGATAGAAACACAAGAGTAAGGACTCAGGAGAAAAAAGCCAATAAGAAGAAAAGGTTTCTGGACCTATATGGTATAAACCTTATAGAACAAGCCAAGGAAAACAAGATCGATACTGTTATAGGGAGACAAAAAGAAATTGAACGGGTAATCCAGATTCTTAACAGGAGGACAAAAAACAATCCTGTACTCATTGGGGAACCCGGAGTTGGCAAGACTGCCATCGCTGAAGGATTGGCTTTGCGTATACTTAATAAAGATGTACCTGTTAAGCTGTTTAACTATGAAGTATACCTCTTAGACATGACATCACTTATAGCTGGAACTCAGTTCAGAGGTCAGTTTGAATCCAGGATGAAAGGTGTCATTGAAGAAGCTAAATCACTTGGCAATATCATACTTGTAATAGATGAGTTACATAATATAATGGGAGCCGGAGAAGCTGAAGGGGCAATGAATGCGGCCAACATATTAAAACCTGCACTTGCAAGGGGAGAAATCCAGGTTATTGGCGCCACAACTCTTAAGGAATACAGAAAACACATAGAAAAGGACTCTGCGCTAGAGAGAAGATTCCAACCTGTTATAGTTGATGAGTCAACCGTTGAGGAAACCATTGAGATATTGAAAGGTATTAAGAATTACTATGAAGAATACCACAAGGTTAAGATACCTGATGAAGTGATAAATGCAGCTTCTGCTCTATCTGAAAGGTATATTACCGACAGATTTCTTCCCGATAAGGCTATTGATGTAATAGATGAAGCAGGCTCAAGGGCAAACCTGAGAAATACTATTCTTGCCCAGCTTGAGCTGCTGAAACAGGAACTTAAGAAGGTTCAGGAGGATAAGGAATCAGCCATCTCCGCCGATTCAATTGAGGATTATCAAAAAGCAGCTGACCTTAAAACCCTTGAATGCAAGTTAATCACCGATATCGGTCAGCTTGAGGATCAAAACAAGGATTTTGAGATTACTCTTGATGATGTAGCATCGGTAATTGAATCCTGGACCAAAATTCCAGTTCAGAGAATTAGTGAAGACGAATCCAAGAAATTGTTAAACCTTGAACAACGCTTACAATCCAAAGTAATTGGGCAGCAGCAAGCAGTTTCCAGCGTCGCATCAGCAATCCGGAGAAGCCGTACAGGTCTTAAAAATAAAAAATGTCCGGCTTCATTTATATTTGTCGGGCCGACAGGCGTAGGTAAAACAGAATTGGCAAGAGTACTCTCGGTTGAACTTTTTGGAAATGAGGAGGCCATGATCAGGCTTGATATGTCTGAATACATGGAAAAGCATACCGTTTCCAAACTAATCGGTTCTCCCCCGGGCTACGTAGGCTTTGATGAGGCCGGCCAGCTAACAGAAAAGGTAAGAAGAAAGCCCTATTCGGTTATATTGTTTGATGAAATTGAAAAGGCGCATCCGGATGTATTTAATATGCTGCTTCAGATTCTTGAAGACGGAAGACTGACAGACAGCCATGGAAGGGTAATCAGCTTTGAGAACACAATAGTAATCATGACGTCAAACGCCGGGTCGAACCTTAATACAAACGGTATAGGGTTCAGTAAGGATAATGTTATTGAGATTGAAAACAGGGTAAAGTCGGTACTCCGCGATACCTTCAGGCCGGAGTTCCTGAATAGGATAGATGAAGTCGTTATATTTAGTGAACTTAACAATCAAGACCTATTAAGCATTGTTGACCTTATGATTTCGGAAGTATCAGAAGAGCTTGAATCACATGACCTTAAGCTTAAGGTATCACCTGAAGCAAAACAATTTATTCTTGATAAAGGTTATGACAAGAAATATGGTGCAAGACCTTTGAGAAGAGCAATTCAAAAACAGATTGAGGATAGAGTTTCTGATATGATACTTAAAGGGGAATACAAGGCAGGAAGTACAATAAAAGTTACACTAAAGGAAGATCAACTGCATTTTCAATAGTACTGCAATGATTCGAGTCAAAATGATATTGAAGAAGCCCTGGGTAGACACACAGGTCTGCCCCTACAAAAACAGGAGGTGCTTTTATGAGATTACATTATCAACTTCTTGATGCAACAGGGCAAGACCTTGAAATGATAAAAAAAGCCGAGAAAGAAATGCATGAGCTGGAAAACAGGCAGATAGCCGGAGAAGAAGAAAAGATACTAAAGGCAATTGAGAATAAGGAAATAAAAATAGTAGCTAATAACAATGAGAAAATCGGTTTCTTTTGGGCTCAACCTAATTGTTCCATACCTTATTTTGATGACGTATTTTTCGTGAAGTTGACTTATTTGAAGAAAGAATATAGAAAATTCTTCTACCCATTTGTGCTGCAGGCAATCAAGGATTATGCAAAAGATTGTGGCTATAGTGAAGTATTCGGTGACGTATTCCACTCAAATGAGGAATCTTTAAAGGTGCATAGTAAGCTGGCAGAGCCGGTATTTACAGTGTTTAGGGCTAGGTTATAAAAGCTTATTTTTTATATAATTCTTGTCATCTTACCTGCCCATTACCATGAATAATATACTTCATTGTTGTCAGCTCCTTAAGTCCCATGGGTCCTCTTGCGTGAAGCTTCTGGGTACTTATACCTATTTCAGCCCCAAACCCAAACTCAAACCCGTCAGTAAATCTGGTTGAAGCATTTACATAAACCGCAGCCGCATCAACTTCGTTCTGGAATCTCATTGCATTGGCATAGTCCGAAGTTACAATAGCTTCTGAGTGCATTGTACCGTAATTATTGATATGCTCTATAGCTTCATCTATGCCGTTTACAACCTTAACCGCAATTATCAGGTCCAGATACTCGGTATAGTAGTCTTCATTGGTTGCAGGCTTTATTCCCGTAATGATTGCCTGTGTCCTGGAACACCCTCTTACCTCAACACCCTTTTCCTCTAAAGCCTTTAGAATTCGAGGTAAAAAATCCTTCGCTATTGCTTCATCCACCAACAAGGTTTCTGCAGCATTGCAAACACCCGGCCTGCTGGTTTTAGCATTTACTACAATTCTTTCTGCCATCTCCGGTTCAGCGCTGCAGTCTACATACACATGGCAGTTTCCCACTCCGGTCTCAATTACAGGTATGGTTGAATTCTGTACTACAGTCTGTATTAAGCCTGCTCCACCCCTGGGTATGAGAACATCGATATACCGGTTCAGCTTCATCATCTGCACAGCTGTTTCTCTGCCGGTATCTTCAATAAGCTGAATACAACCTTCCGGTAAACCCGCTTTCTGTGCAGCGTTTGCGATTACCTCAACTATAGCCCTGTTAGAATTTACAGCCTCACTTCCACCCCTCAAAATTACTGCATTTCCTGTCTTGATACACAAACCGGCTGCGTCTACGGTGACATTCGGCCTGGACTCATATATTATTCCTATTACACCCAATGGTACTCTCTGCTGGCCAATTAACAATCCGTTAGGTCTCTTCCACATTGTAATTACTTCACCTACCGGATCGTGAAGAGATCTTATGTGCATCAATCCTTCTGCTGCATCGGATATCCGCTTCTCATTAAGTGCAAGTCTGTCAATCAGAGACTCCTTCATGCCTTTCTGTCTGGCATTGTCTACATCTATTTGATTTGCATCCAATATTGGCTGGGTGTTTTCTATTAATGCCTGAGCCATCATCTCCAGTGCCAGATCTTTAAGCGTTGTGTCTGCAACAACCATTTTCCGCGATGCCTGTTTGGCCTGACCGCCTATTATATTTAAATCCTGCATAGCCTTCCCTCCGATTATTCAAATGTACTTATTTACTGCATTTCAAACTCCCTCTCTATCTCTCCCTCACATCAAGGGAGAGCAAAAGTATTCCTTCGAAGCCATTCTTTTCCTTCCCTTCGAAGTGAGGGGAAGATAGAAGGGGAGCTTAACGTATTGACAGCTAGGATGAGGGTTGTGCAACAAACAAAGTGCCTGAATCTTGACCGGAGATTATATCCTGTATTATACAAGGATTACCACCATTAGCCACCACCACATCAGTCCCCGCCTGGGTCGCAATCCTGGCAGCCATCAACTTAGTAACCATTCCTCCGGTGCCTCTGCCGCTCCCTGCTCCTCCTGCTGACTTTTCAACTTCATCATTGATTTCTTCCACTACCGGTATTAGCTTTGCTTCCGGGTCTGTTCTGGGATCGGCGCTGTAAAGCCCGTCGATGTCAGATAGAATGATTAGAAGATCTGCCCCTATCAATTTAGATACTATAGCCGATAAGGTATCATTATCACCAAATTCTATTTCTTCTACGGCGATAGAATCGTTTTCGTTTACTACGGGAATTGCGTTATATTCCAGTAATTTACTAAAAGTATTGATTACATTGTTTCTTCTCTCTTCAAAATCTATCTCTTCACGGGTTAGAAGAATCTGCCCCACTACATATCCATACTTTGAGAACATCTTATTATAAATATGCATTAATTCACACTGACCAATAGCTGCGGCAGCCTGTTTTTCACTCATAACCCCGGGTTTTTCCTTGAGCCCCAGTTTGTTAACCCCTACCCCAATAGCTCCCGAGGTAACAAGCACCACCTTTTTCCCCAGGTTTCTAATGTCCGAAATTACAAAAGCCAGCTTTTCAAGATGCCCAAGGTTAAGCTTGCCCGTCTCATAAGTTATTGTTGAAGTACCTACTTTTATGACAATTGTTTCTGCATCTTTCAGCCTTTCTCTATAATTCTTCATAATCAACTCCCATTTCGTTCTGGATAATTATATTATACCAGAATAGTTAGTCCTGTCCAAGTTGATGTTTAACAATAATTTCATTTTTGATTCGGTCTTTAATTGGTTTTGAACTTGCCTCCAATTATTAATTAGTTTTGAAAATTTTTATTGAATAAATAAATTTCATCTTCACAAAATAATAAAGGCAAAACATAATGGATGAAAAAAGTTTTATAAGTTGGTTTTGTTGATTGCAGAAATCATAACCGGCAATACTTGGAGTATTTTATACACTAAGGTATAATTCCCAGATGCCAAAAAGGAGAGATTTCTATGAGAAGAAGAGAAGGTACAACTGCAACAATTGTAGGTGTTATAGTTTCACTAATCGGTTACTCACTCTTAAATAGCACTCCTGTCTGGGGTGCAGGTATTTTAGGTTTCGGTCTTGCGCATATAGTATTAGGAGTTATCGACCTGGTACAGACTAGTCCAACAACAAATACGCAAGACTAACGTCTTAACATAAGGGGTTTATCCCCTTATTCTTTTATATAAATTTCTATTAATCTATACATATAAAACTATATTTACGAAAAGAGGTTATCAAGTGGCTAAAAAAGCTTTAATTCTTAAACAGCAAAGAGCTCCAAAGTATAAGACAAAATTTTATAACAGATGTAAGCTGTGTGGAAGGCCTCATGCTTACCTTAGGAAATTTGGTGTTTGCAGACTTTGCTTTAGAAAGTTGGCACATAAAGGTGTGATACCTGGTGTCCGCAAAGCAAGCTGGTAACTTCTATAAATTACCTGAGAAGGTTAGGGTTAAGCTGGTACTCGAAAATGACGATAAACAATATAGCTGGGTAGATGTATACCACCTATTTAAAATATTTCCAACATCTTTTTAATGAAAATATATAGGGAAAATGCTATAATAATATTAGAAGCATAAGTAATCACATCAGGTTTTAAACTTATCATCTTAATTTGCCCATATGGATTAACTCTGGTGAAACGCTACAACAGCCACTTCTCAGAGTATACTAATTTTAGAAAGGGGCACCTTTTTTAGGTGCCTCTTTATTTTTGTAATTAAATTCAATTATGTTAACCAAAAATCAGACATTTACATATAAATAAATATAAGAAAAATTAAAAGGTGTAAGCATGTCTATCAGACCACCCGTATTAAACCCTGGAGACACCATCGGAATTGTTACTCTGGGAAGTCCGCTGAACGCGGCTATAATAAACGAGCGGATTGCTTTTCTCCGCAGACTTGGCTTCAACATAGTACTGGGCAGATATGTCTACTCATACGCCGGGTACCTTGCGGCTTCCGCCCAGCAAAGGGCTTCTGATTTGATGAGTATGTTTACAAACAAAAATGTAAAGGCAATTATACCTACAAGAGGTGGAGTTGGTGTATCAGGAATTCTCCCTTATCTTGACTATGCTGTGATAAACCGGAACCCTAAGATAATCTGCGGCTACAGCGATATAACCATTTTACTCAACATACTATATCAGTTTTCCAACTTAATTACGTTTCAAAGTCTCCTGCTTATTGACTTTAAACCTGAAACTCCTTCGTATAATTTTGACCAGTTTTTCGCAGTCACATCAACTGTTACAGCCCGCAGGCAAATTCAGAATCCTCCAGGCATCCCGTTGGTGAGTAGAATCAGGGGAAACGTAACAGGACCTATCGTAGGAGGTAACCTTACTTCAATTGCAACCACGCTGGGTACCCCTTATGAAGTTGATACCAAAGGCAAAATTCTGGTTCTGGAAGAAACCCATGAGCCTGTCAACACAGTTTACAGATACATGAACCAAATGCGGCTGGCCGGGAAATTCAGGGACTGCCTTGGTATAGTTTTAGGTGAATGTACAGAATGCCCAAGTTCATATGGCAAAACTTACGAGGATTTAATAGTTGAATTTCTGGCGCCTTTAGGTAAACCTCTCATGACAAATCTGAGAACATCCCATGGTTACTACAAGGCTGCAATACCTATAGGAGCGTCGGTTAATCTTAATACCATAAATAATACCTTGACAATATTGGAACCAACTGTAAGGAGATGATTTACTTTTTAATTAATATCAAATATAATTCCAATTATAAACATCTTACAAAATTAAAGGAGCGAATTAATCCATGGACTTGATAACAAAACAGCTTATGGAAGAATTTAAACTTAAAGAATATCAGGTTGCTAACACAATTTCATTAATTGACCAGGGAAACACCATCCCCTTCATAGCCAGATACAGAAAGGAACACACCGGTGAGCTTAGCGATGTAGTCCTTAGAGACCTTTTTGAAAGACTTACATACTTAAGAAATCTACAGGCAAGAAAAGAAGAAGTGACACGCCTCATTGAAGAGCAGAATAAGCTCACAGCAGAGTTAAGAAAACAGATTGATAATGCAGCCACGCTAACCGAAGTAGAAGATTTATACAGGCCTTATAAACAAAAAAGAAGGACTAGAGCCACAGTTGCTAAAGAAAAAGGCCTTGAGCCTTTGGCAGAAATCTTAATGGCACAACAAATATTTGAAGGTAATATTGAATATATTGCAGCACCTTTCGTTAATGAAGAGAAAGAAGTAAATACTGTGGAAGAAGCACTCCAGGGTGCAATGGATATTGTAGCCGAAATGGTTTCTGATAATGCCGAATTCAGAAAAATAGTCCGCTCCATGACCTTCGACCAAGGAATAGTTGTATCCTCTGCATCCAATCCTGATGAAAAATCAGTGTATGAAATGTATTATGACTTTAAGGAACCAGTGAAGAAAATCCCGGGTCACAGAATACTGGCTATAAACAGGGGTGAAAAGGAAGAGTTTCTAAAGGTAAAAGTTAATGCGCCCGAAGAAAACATATTAGCATTTCTAAAAGAAAAAACCTTATCCAAAAAGAAGAGTATTACAACCGGCTGCGTTGAGGCCGCAATTGAAGATGCCTACAAGAGGCTTATTTCACCTTCAATTGAGCGTGAAATCCGTAATGAGCTTAAAGAAACGGCTGAAGAAAAAGCTATTAAGGTATTTTCCCCAAACCTTAAAAACCTTCTTCTTCAGCCTCCTATCAAGGCTAAGGTTGTAATGGGCTTTGACCCTGCATACCGGACCGGCTGTAAGATTGCAGTAGTAGATGAAACCGGAAAATTGCTGTATACAACTACTATATACCCCACACCGCCTCAAAACGAAGCTGAAAAAGCTAAAAAGGAATTAACAATCCTGATTAACAAATATCAAGTGGACATAATTGCTATTGGAAACGGCACAGCTTCAAGAGAATCAGAGATGTTTGCAGCAGAAATGTTAAAGGAAATTGACTGTCCGGTTCATTATACAATAGTAAGTGAAGCCGGAGCTTCTGTCTATTCTGCATCCAAGCTGGCATCTGAAGAATATCCTGATATCAACGTCTCATTGAGGGGAGCAATTTCTATTGCCAGGCGGCTTCAAGACCCTCTGTCCGAACTGGTGAAAATAGACCCCAAGAGCGTAGGTGTCGGGCAATACCAGCATGATGTGAACCAGTCACGGTTGGATGATGCTCTGAAAGGGGTTGTTGAAGATGCAGTTAATAGCGTTGGAGTAGACCTTAATACTGCTTCTCCCTCACTGCTTCAATATATCTCCGGCATTAGCAAACCCGTGGCAAAGAATATTGTTAAATACCGTGAACAAACCGGGAAGTTCAAGGACAGAAAAGAACTCCTGAAAGTACCTAAGCTTGGCCCTGCCACCTTTGTCCAATGCGCCGGATTTTTGAGGATAGCTGGCGGAGCAAATGCGCTGGACAATACTGCTGTGCATCCCGAATCCTATGATGCTGCGGAAAAGCTTTTATCCTTACTCGGATATACAATTGAAGATATCAAGAATAGACAGATTACAAACTTAAATGGAGAAATTAAAAATATAAAGCTTGAAGAATTGGCCGGGCAATTGGGTGTTGGAGTACCAACAATCAGGGATATAATAAACGAAATTCAAAAACCCGGGCGTGACCCCAGGGAGGAAATGCCCAAGCCGGTGCTTAGAACTGATGTGCTTAAGATTGAGGATTTGAGGCCGGAGATGGTTTTGACCGGCACTGTGAGAAATGTAACCGATTTTGGGGCCTTTGTGGATATAGGGGTAAAGCATGACGGGCTTATTCATATATCGGAGATGAGTGAAAAGTTTATCAAAAACCCCCTGGAAGTTGTTTCAGTAGGAGACATCGTAAAAGTAAAGGTTCTGAAAATTGATCTGGAAAGAGAAAAAGTTTCACTAAGCATGAAACAGGTAAAATAAAGGACTGCTTTCGCAGTCCTTTATTTCTTTCAGTCTACTCTTAATCCATAATCTCTAAAGATATTCTTTATCTTCTCTATAGACTCTTTTGCCGGCTCAGGCGTATCCTCCAATTCATACTCCAAGCCTAGATTCTTCCACTTGAATTCACCCATCTTGTGAAAAGGTAAAACCTCTACTCGGCTTATCACTGTATAGTTAGACAGCCTCTTCGCCATCTTTTCAATATCATCATAGTTATCAGTTGTACCCGGAATAATTACATGCCTTATCCATACCTCTTTTTTAGCTTTTTCCAGATAGTCCAGCATATTAAAGGCATTCTCGTTCCCCATTCCCGTAAGTTCCTTGCACTTTACACTATCAATAGACTTAATATCCAGTAGTATCAAATCGGCTAAATCTACAGCAATCCTGCAATTCTCCAATGGAACAGCGCCTGAGGTATCAATAGCTGTATGAATACCATTATCTCTGCATCCTTTAAAAATCTGGGCTGCAAACTCTGCCTGGAGGAGGGGTTCCCCTCCGGACAATGTTACTCCCCCGCTTCTTATGAAGTTTTTATATTTTATTATGTCGCGTATGAGTTTGTCGGCAGTATACCGGCACCCGGCATTTGCCTTCCACGTATCAGGGTTATGACAATATTTACATCTTAATGGACAGCCCTGAAAAAATATTACATATCTCAATCCCGGGCCGTCTACAGTGCCGCATGTTTCTATTGAATGAATATAACCAAACATAACTTATAATACCTCGTGGAAAGTTCTGGTGATTACATCCAACTGCTGTTCTCTTGTCAGCTTGATAAAGTTAACGGCATAACCCGATACCCTTATGGTTAGCTGGGGATACTTCTCAGGATGCTCCATGGCATCCAGCAGTACTTCTTTATTCAATACATTTACGTTTATGTGGTGCCCGCCCTCACTAAAGTATGAGTCTAATAAATTTGAGAGATTGGTATACTTTTCCTTATCTGTCTTGCCTATCGCATCAGGCACAATTGAAAATGTATATGATATCCCATCCTCACTATAGTCATAAGGCAGCTTTGCCACCGAGGCCATTGAAGCTATACTGCCTTTGGTGTCTCTCTTATGCATTGGGTTTGCACCGGGAGCAAAGGGCTCACCGACCTTTCTCCCGTCAGGGGTACTGCCGGTTACCTTTCCATATACCACGTTGGAAGTAATGGTTAATATAGACAAAGTAGGTTTACTGCTTCTATAAGTCTTGTGCTTACTTAACTTTGCCATGAAGTTTCTTACCAGGTCAACAGCAATATCATCAACAACCGGGTCATTGTTTCCGAATTTCGGGAAATCTCCTTCGATTTCATAGTCAACTGCCAAGCCGGCTTGATTTCTTATGACTCTCACCTTTGCATGCTTAATGGAGGATAAAGAGTCCACAACCACTGACAACCCTGCTACTCCGCAAGCAGAAGTCCTTAGAATCTGTTCATCATGAAGCGCCATCTCAAGCTTCTCATAAGCATACTTGTCATGCATGTAGTGGATTATATTGAGAGTGTTTATATATAATTTCGATAACCACTCCAATACTGTTTCAAACCTCTGCATAACATCATTGTATTCAAGGTAATCTGAAGTAATAGGCGCAAAAGCCGGCCCTATTTGTTCACCTGTCATTTCGTCTCTGCAGCCATTAATGGCATACAACAAAGCCTTGGCAAGATTTGCTCTTGCTCCGAAAAACTGCATCTGCTTTCCTATTCTCATGGCCGATACACAGCAAGCTATTCCGTAATCGTCTGCAAATTTTTCCCTCATCAGTTCATCATTTTCATACTGGATGGATGAGGTCTCTACAGACATTCTTGTGCAGTATTTCTTAAAACCATCCGGTAATCCAGATGACCATAATACAGTCATATTGGGCTCAGGCGCAGGTCCCAGGTTTGTCAATGTGTGAAGGAACCTGTAACTCATCTTTGTTACCATGTGTCTTCCGTCAAGCCCCATACCTGCTATAGCTTCAGTTACCCATGTAGGGTCTCCCGAGAATAGTTCGTCGTAGGACGGTGTTCTAAGAAACCTAACCATCCTCAATTTCATAACAAAGTGGTCGACCATCTCCTGTATTTGTTCCTCAGAATACCTGCCACCTTTAATATCTCTTTCTGAATATATATCGAGGAAGGTAGAAACTCTTCCCAGACTCATAGCAGCTCCATTCTGTTCCTTTATTGCACCAAGGAAAGCAAAGTACAGCCACTGTATTGCCTCTTTAGTATCCCGGGCGGGTCTTCCTATGTCGAATCCATAGCTTTGAGCCATCTCCTTCAATTCTTCCAACGCCCTTATATGCTCGCTTATTTCTTCTCTCTGCCTGATAACACGCGAATCAATGATATCAAAAACGTAATTCCTTTTTGCCGCTTTCTTTTTCTCTATAAGGTAATCAATACCATAAAGCGGTACTCTCCTGTAGTCTCCGATAATCCTCCCTCTTCCATAAGCATCCGGAAGACCGGTAATGATACCTGAGTGCCTCGCTCTTTTCATTTCATCAGTATACGCATCGAAGACACCATCATTATGGGTTTTTCTATATCTAAATACGTTCTCCACATCATGGTCCATAGGGTAGTCATAAGCCTTCAGTGAAGTGCGCACCATTCTGATTCCGCCAAACGGCATAATGGCTCTTTTTAGCGGTTCATCGGTCTGCAATCCGACAATAGTCTCCAGTTCCCTTGCTATATACCCGGGTTTATGCGATGTCACTGTAGAAATGGTCTTTGTGTCTATATCAAGTACACCGCCTTTTTCCCTTTCTTTTTTCATAAGTTCCTGAACTTGCGACCATAATACCTTGGTTGCTTCGGTTGGGGGCGCTAGAAAACTCTCATCGCCATCATAAGGCGTATAGTTTTTCTGAATAAAACTCCTTATATTAATCTCTTTTTCCCATCTCCCCGGATTAAATTCTGTACTCATGCAATTCCTCCTAATAAACTTATTGGCTCTTTCTTTACTTTATCAAATGACCTGTTATACTTATTGTATGTTTTTAGTACCAGGTATTATAACCTAATGCTATAATATACTATTTTCGGGTATATTGCAATCTTGATTTTGTAAAATTTACTTTAAGGAACGATGAAATAATAATAAGTTTTTTTCTACTAATGTATATTCTTTTTTCTAAACTTTCCGCCCATAACATCAGAAACGTGTTCAATTGCGACAAATGCATTTCTATCAAAATCAAGGACAATCTTTTTCAATTTAGCCAGTTCCAGTCTGGTAACTACGCAATAAATAACCTCTTTATAAATTCCGGTGTAACCGCCTTTTCCATAAAGAAAAGTTACATTTCTGCCCAATCTGGCATTTATTGCCTCCTGAATATCTCTGGGTTTCACAGAAATTATTGTAACCGCTTTCATCTGCTCAAGACCCTCAATGGTAACGTCTATTGTTTTATAGACAATAAAGTAGGTCAAAAGTGAATACATTGCCCTATCCCATCCAAAAACAAAACCCGCACTTAAAAAAATAAATACATTAAAAAACATTACAATTTCGCCAACCGAAAACGGGTGCTTTTTACTGAGAAGAATTGAAACAATTTCTGTTCCGTCAAGCGAACCTCCATAGCGTATAATCAGCCCTACACCTACCCCTAATATCAATCCTCCAAACACTGAAGCAAGAAGAAAATCGTTGGTTACTGCACCAGTTTTATGCAAAAGTTCTGAAAAAATAGCCAGAGAAGTCACTCCCAGCATTGTCATAATGGCAAATGTTCTGCCAATTTGCTTGTAACCAACATAAAAGAATGGAACATTAAGGAAAAATATAAATAGCCCCAAAGGCAGTTTGGACAAGTAACTCGACATTATGGATATGCCTATTATCCCTCCATCTATAATTTCATTAGGGATAATAAACAATTCAAGACCCGCAGCCGCCAAAAGCGCTCCAAATACTACCAGCACTATAGGTTTAGCTTTTTTATAAACAGTATGGTTACGTACTTTCTTATGTATCTTTCTCAGCCTTCTTGTCATCAGTAACTGCTACCCCACATATTAACATTAATAAAACAACAAAGAACAAATTTATTATAACATATTATCTCTTGTTATCAAATAATGGTTTGCTTACATAACCCTTACCGAATAATATATCATATTGGAATGCCCAGTATGTTGTTTCCAGTTCTTTAAGCTGAGATGTGCTTTTGCTGTATAGAAAATCATTTGAATCCATCTTCAGGTATTTCAGGTTCACAGGCATATTATTATAGGCATAATTCAAAAACTCAAAGTATAAAGGTTTCTCCATATTAATAAAATCCATAAGATATGCTCCCAGATAAGACGCGCTTATGACATTTAAATTACTTTTTTTGCTTGGATAATTTGTCCAGATTAACAAAGGTGTAGAATGTAAATCCCTATATTCTTCATTTGTCCATTTCGCATCTGGTGATTTAACATAACCCGTTTCATAGTATACCGAAAAATTATTTCCCAGCATAGGCAAATGGTCTCCGAAAAATACTATTACTGTAGGTTCCTCTACTTTTTCAAAGTAATCTATCAGGAGCTTCAATGACCTGTCTGCATCATGCGCCCCTTGTGTATAGTCCTCTAAAATACTTTTTCCCTGCTTGGTGAGACCATCGCATTTTACTTTTATTTCAGTATTTTCATATCTCTTAGTATCATAAGGACCATGATTCTGCATTGTGATAGCATATATAAAGACCGGATTATCGGAGTTCTTATGCTCATTAATAATCATTTTTGATACTTCTTTATCTGAAATATAGAATCCTTTATATTCAGGATTTTTAAAATCTTCTATTCCTATAAATTTTTGAAAACCTATTAAATCGTAAATCTTATCCCTGTTAAAAAACCATTTATGATAAGAATGAATAGCCATAGAGTTATAACCTTGGTTAGCAAATATGCTTGCCAGTGAAGGTGTAGGTTTTTTAATATACTGCTGGTAAGGATTCGCTCCATCCGGGAAGAAGCTCATGGAATTTCCGGTTAAAACTTCGAATTCTACGTTGGAAGTTCCTCCGCCATATGTCGGCGATAATAAATGGCCGCTTGAACTTTCTTTCATTAATGACCGGACTGTAGGTATGGGGTCAGAGGAGAAAGAAACATTCTTCATAAGTGTCGGATCCCAGAAAGCTTCACTCATCACCATGATAACATTAGGGTGTTTAAATGCCTCTCCTTCTTTTCCTATCTTATAATTCTCTATAGCTTTTACTTTTGAAGTCAAGGTTTTCTCGTTATAGTTATGAGGCTTTAGTATCATAATATTCTTCATATTCATCATAAAAGCCAATGTAAAGCCATTTTTATTATAGTTCTCAGACTGAACCCAATCCATATTACTGACCCCTATCTTGGGCAAAACTATATTTATTACATATGGATTTAGAATTAGTATTCCAATCATGGAGAAAGACAAAATACCGAAAACAACCCTATATTTAACCGGCAAATAGTATTTCTTAAAAACAAAATACAGTAAAACCATAAATGCAATTGATAATATGATTAAAAGGAAATTGAAATAATTGAATTTTAAATTAAGGTTGGGAATTAAATCTACTGCATATCTGAATAGAACCAAATCCCAAGGAAACAAGGGTTCTCCCAGGAATAACTTCTTTTGTGAGCTTACTAATGGAAATACGGTTAAAACAAATAAACTTATTGGTACGGAAATGGCTACCCTGCCTAATACAGCAGTGTTCATTAGAAAAATACACAGGATTATAATATAATTTATAAAAAGCTCCACCGGTGAGGAATAAAACCATGTAATTGTTTCAGATAAATTCTGCTTATTAAGTAACTCAATTATAAATAGCTGGCCGATAGGAAATATAATAAAAATAAATATTTTCACGAACAAATGATTCTTGAGCAATACTCTAAATAGATTTATTATTATATTTAAAGAAGCCATAAAAATATTATTAACAATTTCTCTTGTATTCTTCAACTTGCACGCCTCACTTATAAATATTAGCAAATCTTTTCCCATTATATCTTCATAAAGAATCAGCTTTAGTGATAGTTCAATAATATTTATACACCTTTTGATTCAGATAGGCAACATCTACTAAGATATACATTGTCAAGTAAGGTAACTTTCTATTTGGTTTACATAATATATATCATAATTGTTATTTTAAAGGGGGTCTTAGACAATGATAAATCACACTAATGAAATCTTAGCACAAAATCTCGAAAAAGCCGAATGTATTTTAAAGGATGCTATTTGCTTTGTGCACCTTTTTTTCTGCAAAGGCTTGCTAATTTATAGGGTTTAAGGGGAGATC
>DHFP01000166.1 GCA_002402315.1 Clostridiales bacterium UBA4821 | reverse complement strand
GGGACACACCTTTCTGTTTCTGAACAAGCAGTATTCCTTTTACGTTAAGGAATGTCCCCAGAAATGCATTTTAAAAGGGGCTAATCGCCCCTTAAACCCCATTTATGGAATTATTTTGCTTCATGAATTCGCCGTAGCGTGTCGTCTGCTAGCGTATTATTCCTATCCCTCCCATATATTTCCTGATAGCTTCAGGTATAACAACCGACCCATCTGCTTGCTGATAGTTTTCCAGTATAGCGGCAGTTGTTCTTCCGACAGCAACTCCTGAACCGTTCAATGTATGAACATGCTGAGCTTTGTCTTTTGGATTTGCCTTGTACTTTATGTTTGCTCTTCTCGCCTGGAATGCTTCGAAGTTGCTGCATGATGATATTTCGACATACCTCCCGTAGCTCGGCATCCATACCTCTAAGTCATACTTCATGGCTGCTGAAAATCCCAAATCGCCGATACAGATTTTTACTACCCTATAAGGTAAACCAAGTATTTGTAGTACCTCTTCAGCATCATTCGTTAGTTTTTCCAATTCATCGTATGATGTTTCCGGGCTGACAAACTTAACAAGTTCAACTTTATTAAACTGATGCTGTCTTATTAATCCTCTGGTATCTCTTCCAGCTGACCCAGCCTCTGAACGGAAGCACGCCGAATAGGCTACATGCTTTATAGGTAGCTCTTTAGCATCCAATATCTGATCTCTATACATATTTGTAACCGGTACCTCTGCAGTTGGTATTAGGAAATAATCAACATTTGACAGCTTAAATACATCTTCCTCAAACTTAGGCAGGTTGCCTGTACCTGTCATGCTTGCCCTGTTTACCATAAATGGTGGTAATACTTCTGTATATCCATGCTTCCCGGTATGCAGATCAAGCATAAAGTTAATCAGGGAACGTTCAAGCCTTGCTCCGTAACCCTTGTTAAAGGTAAATCGCGAGCCCGTTACTTTAGCTGCTTTTTCAAAATCCAGGATGTCTAACTTTTCACCTATCTCCCAATGTGCTTTGGGTTCAAATTCAAACTTTCTTGGTTCGCCCCACTTGCGAATCTCAGCATTATCTGCATCTGTATCCCCATCCGGAACGCTTTCATGGGGTACATTTGGTATTCTCAGAATCAAATACTCTATTTTTTCATTCAGGACTTTTACCTGCTCGTCAAATTCTTTTATTTTATCAGATAACTCTTTCATCTCTCCCATGATCTTGGTTATGTCTTCGCCGGCAGCTTTTAACCGGGGTATTTCTTTGGAGGCAATATTCTGTCTATTTTTAAGTTGTTCTACCTGATATAATGTTTCTCTTCTTTTAGAATCTGCTTCAAGGAGACCATTAAGATCAAATTTATCTTTCTTTCTTTTTAGAGCTTCTCTGATCTTCTCTGAATTTTCTCTTATAAATTTAATATCCAACATACCTATTACTCCTTATGAAAATTTACTTTCTCAACATATTCACTATTAGGATATTTAGCTTTTAATTGATTTGCATACTGTTTCACCTTATCGGACTCATTAAGCTTACTACTTACCAAAGCAAGATAGAACAATGTATTCTCCTCATAATATGCCGTTTCATCATAGGCCAGAGATTCTTCAAAGAATTTCTTTGCCTCCTCGAAGTTATTTTTTGCGAGCTGTTCTTTGGCCTTACGGTAGTAATCTTTTGCTGCGTAAACATATACCTTGGATTTAAGATACGTATATTTTTTCTTAGCATTTTCGCCAAGGTCTTCTTCATATACATTATGAAGAGCTTTTGCACTAGAAAGATGCTGATCATTCTTATATTGTGTTTCTGCTTTAAGTAAAGAATCAAAAGAATATCTGCTTCTCTCTAATCTTTGATTTATAAGATCCGGTCTACTACTTCCAGCCGCTAAACTTTTTAGACTGGTGTTTTCTTTCTCAAGTTCTTCAATTTTCTTCTGAAGCACCCGTTTTTCCTCTGCTGCTGAATTTAGACTGAGATTAAAGCCTCGAATGCTGTTTTCATGCTCTTTTAATTTCTTCTTATATTCTTCAATATTGCTGCTTAATTTTAATTGACTAAATGCAGTCAGGAGTAAAACAGTAAAAGCACTCGCGAATAAAACTACGGCATATATCCAAAGAAACTTCCTTTTGTTCTTATCTTTTTGCACTTTATTCACCTAGATTCATATTTATTTTAAATTTTCTTTTCTGGATACTTTTCTAGCAATGTCAAATGCCTGTAATTCTTCTGCAGATAGTGTATATCTTGATTGTCCATTGGATATAGGCTTGGCATATGTACAACTGCTATCTCTTGAATAGATACCGTTAATTATAAATCCATCGTCGTTAGCATCTAAAAGTGCGATTGCAAAGCTTAGGTCACTTCCGACATCTTCAAAGGCATTATATCTAATAACCCCTATTTTCTGAAAACATTTCATTAAACTTCTATCAATCCGGTTGCAATGGTTCTCCAGGTCAAGTGATTTATTATATACTTCTTCAACCCGTTTCATAAATTCTTCTAAAGATGTCTCTATATTTGTGCTTCCAAAACTTTTTATAAATCTATTATATTTATTTGATAAGGTTCTTATCTTAATCATGTTATACAAGTTAATAATCAAAATTCCCAGTACTGCAATTAGAATAACCAGCAAGTATATTTCACTTTGGCTGATGCTTTTTAAAAATAAGTCCATGATTTCTTCGCCTCTTTTTCCTTATATAGTCCATATTATTATTCTAGTTCCCAGATAGATGTGATTTCTTTCTCTTTCAGCATACCTATAAAAACATCTGCCACATGTGAATCTAGTTGGCTGCCTTTGCTTTCTTCAAGTATTTTTATGGCAACATCAAAGCTCTTTCCCGGCCTGTATGGCCTATCTGAGGTTATAGCATCGAAGGTATCCGCCACTGCCATTATCCTTGCAAGAAGAGGTATATCATCCCCCTGCAAGCCATCCGGGTATCCTTTACCATCAATTCTTTCATGATGATATCTAATAAGAGGTATCATTTCAGCAAAATCAGGAATTGGGGACAAGATTCTTTCGCCAATAGCAGTATGTGCTTTTATATACATAAAATCATCTTCATCGAGCGCCTCGGTCTTTTTCAAGACGCTTTCAGGAACACCTATCTTGCCAATATCATGAAGTAAGCAGGCTGAATAAAGCAGGTCTATGTCGCTTTGGGATACATTTAGTCTCCTGGCTATACAGGCAGATGTATAGGCCACTCTTTCAGAATGCCCCTGTACATAGGTGTCTCTCGCCTCCAAAGCATTCGCCAGCATTATCAAAGTTTTTGAGTAGTTTTCTTTTAATCTTTCTATCAGTTGTTTATTCTCAATTGTAAGAATATATGTTTCCAATGCATTTTTTACAGCTATCTTTAACTCTGCCGGATCCCATGGTTTTAAAATATATCTAAATACCCTGCTGCTGTTGATAGTATTCAGTAACAGATCGGTATCTGCATAACTGGTTAAGATTATTTTAACAGCGTTTTGATTAATTTCACCAGACCTTTTGAGAAATTCGAGTCCTGAAACACCTTTTATCTTCTGGTCGGTGATTATCAGATGAATTTCTTCTCTTCCCATTATTCCCAAAGCTTGATTTGCATCATCTGAAATGATTACATTATAGTCCTTATCCAGGATTCTTTTAATTAGCTGCAGATTCTCTAATTCTTCATCTACCGCAAGTATATTATATTTCTCCATAAAATACCTCCCGTTCGGATTAAGGAATAATAAAACAAAAAATATCTCTCTTTTAAATTGTGTTTTATTATTTCATCATTCCTAAGCACATTTATTAAATGATATAGTTATGCAAAAGCGTCACTTGCTTATACCGTATAGCATTTCCAATAGTCTATCAAGTTCCTGGTTGGAATAATACTCAATAATTATTTTCCCCTTGTTCTTCTTTGCTGCAAGTTGAACCTTTGTTCCCAGTATAGTTTTTAGTCTATCTGATATACCGTCCTGAATATCTTGAAATCTATCGTTCTTTAATTTTGGCATCTTCTTTGTATTTAGTCTCTTTTTGATGTACTGTTCGGTTTCTCTTACACTAAGGCCGCCTTTCTCAAGTTCCTGAGCAATTTGATATTGCTCATCCTTATTATTTATGGTAATCAGTACCCTGGCATGTCCTCCGGAAATCCTCCCTGCAATAATCATTTCTTTAACTCTTGGGTCCAGTGTTAGCAGCCTTAGAGAGTTTGCTATTGCTGGCCGGCTCTTTCCTACAGTTTGAGCTATTTTTTCTTGAGTAAGCTCATAATCTTCTGCCAGCCTTTGAAATGCTTCCGCTTCTTCAATAGCATTCAGATCCTGCCTCTGTATATTCTCTATTAGAGCTATTTCCAAAGCCTTCTTCCCGGCATACTCTTTAATAATTGCCGGGATTGTTTTTAACCCGGCCAGCCTGGCCGCTCTCCATCTTCTTTCTCCTGCTATAATCTTGTATCTTTCTTTTTCTTTAGTTACAATTATCGGTTGTACTACACCATGATTTTCTATTGACTCAGCTAAGCTTTTTAACTCCTCTTCGTGAAAATATTTTCTTGGTTGTTCAGCATTTGGTTCTATATCGTTAATCTTTAATTCCTGCACTTGGTCAACATATGCGCTGCTACTTGGTATCAGCGCTTCCAATCCCCTTCCAAGACCTCTCTTTACCATTTTTACCTCCATAATAAACCTTTAGCTAAGATTGTCTGCGTATTCTATGACCTCTTCGGCTAGTTCAAGATAACACTCAGCCCCTTTAGACCGTTCATCATAAAGAATTATCGGAAGTCCGTGGCTTGGTGCTTCACTTAGCCTCACATTTCTAGGAATTATTGTCCTATAAACTTTGTCTCTAAAATGCTTCTTAACCTCCTCTACTACTTGCATGGATAAGTTTGTCCTGGCATCATACATGGTGAGTACAACACCCTCAACATCCAAGCCCTTGTTAAGATGCTTCTGAACCAGATTGACTGTGTTCATAAGCTGCCCAAGCCCTTCTAAAGCATAGTACTCACATTGAATAGGAACTAGTATGGTGTTTGCAGCCGTGAGTGCATTAAGGGTTATTAACCCTAGAGATGGCGGGCAATCTATAAGAATAAAGTCATAATTGTTTTTTATGGGATCCAATGCCTTGGTTAATCTATTTTCCCTTGAAATCATAGAGACCAGTTCAACTTCTGCCCCAGCCAACTGGATACTTGACGGGCATAGCTTAAGGCCATCTATGCAGGTATCAATAATTGCATTTTCGATATTTTCTTCATTAATTAATACATCATAAATGGAAAGATTAACATCTCCCTTGTTTTTTCCTAACCCGCTCGTTGCATTCCCTTGAGGGTCAATAT
>DHFP01000029.1 GCA_002402315.1 Clostridiales bacterium UBA4821 | reverse complement strand
CCCGATTACCCTTGATTATTTTACAATTCTAAAAATATATGTTATAATAAGATGATTACAAAAAAGGAAGTGTGTGCTTCTCGTTTTGAATAGTGGTTTTGCTTATAACTTAACTATAATTCGATTAATACTTAATTGTGACGAAGAGTGGATTACTTTGTGTATCCACTTTTAAATTTTTATTATTGTAATTATATAAACAAAATTATCAATGGAGGTGTTTTGTATTAGAAAAAATGAGCTGCCAATGAATGAGGATATAAGGGATAGAGAAGTTCGGCTTATTGATACAGATGGGACTATGTTAGGTGTTATGCCGTCAAAGGATGCACAAAAACTGGCAATTTCAAAGAATCTTGATCTTGTAAAAATTGTACCGAATGCAGTACCGCCAGTATGCAAAATCATGGATTATGGGAAATGTATGTTTGAACAGGTGAAGAAAGAGAAAGAATCTAAAAAAAAGCAGAAGATTGTTTCACTTAAAGAAGTAAGAGTGTCTGCTAAAATTGAAGAACATGATTTTGACTTTAAGGTTAAAAATGCATATAAGTTTTTACAAGATGGCGATAAAGTTAAAGTTAGCATAAGATTTCGAGGCAGAGAAATGCGATACACAATAACAGGGGAAGAAGTACTTGCGAAGTTTGCCGATGCAGTTATAGATGTGGGAACAGTTGAAAAGCAGCCAAAGCTTGAAGGGAAAAGTATGATGATGATACTGAGCCCCAAAAAACAGTAAGGAGAATGGTTATAGTTTCTTGGAGAGGAATTTTGAATAATTATGGATTGTAAAAAAATTATCTAAATGATAAGGGGTGATAGATTATGATTGACCCGACAATTACTTCATTGTTGGAGAAAGTAGACAGCAGATATACACTATGTATTCTTGCGGGTAAGAGGGCAAGGCAGTTGACAAGCGGCGCACATAAGCTTTCAGAGTGCAATTCTCAAAAGGCAGTAACTATTGCAATAAACGAGATTAATGAAAACATGATAACTTACGTAAGGACAAAAAGCGGCATTAAGTAGTTTTTTATGTCTATTTCTTCCATTTGGCAAGCGCATCTGCAAGGGCTGAATTTATATTTCCACCGGAATCCTGTTGATTCAGGAATTTGCTGACCTCTTTCTTGTCTACTTTATCACCTTTGCGTTTTTTAAATTCAGAGAGCTTTTCACGATGCCCGCATATACATGTAAATATACTGCTTTCTCCATCTCCCTTAAGCTCCATCTTTTTATGACAATCGGGACATCTTGCGTTAGACACCCTTGAGAGACCTTTGCGATATCCGCATTCACGGTCGGGGCATACAAGCATTTTGCCTTTTTTGCCGTTTACATCCAAGAGGTATTTCCCGCATTCCGGACACTTTTCCCTTGTAATATTATCGTGCCTATATGTTTCATTGCTTGCAATAACGGTTGATACAAGCTTTGCAGCGTATTTTTTAATATCTTCGACAAATTGGTTTGCCGTGGTCTTACCTTTGCTGATTAGCTGCATCTGCTTTTCCCATTTTGCCGTAAGCTCTGGGGATTTAAGATCGAAAGGCACCAGGTTTACCAGTTGTATTCCCTTGGAGGTTGGAACAATTTCTTTCCCTTTTCTCTCCATATAAAACGAATCAAACAGCTTTTCAATTATATCAAATTATATCAGCCCTGGTAGCAGGAGTTCCAAGCCCGCTGCCACTTTCCATGGCCTCCTGTAAATTCCCATTTTCAATAAATTTCCCGGGGTGCTCCATCGCTGAAAGGAGTGTGGCTTCAGTATATCTGGCAGGTGGCTTTGTTTTCATGTTAACTGTCTGTACTGAAATAATTTTTAAACTGTCGCCTTTCTTTATATCAGGTAGTGACTGATTCTGATTTTCATCATTTGTTTCATCCTCTATGTCGGTCTGCTCCTGATACACAGATCGCCATCCTTTTGATTTTATAATTCTTCCTTTGGCATAAAACCATTCTCCTTTTACACCCACTTTTACAGTAGTTTGTTCATACTCAAAAGGAGGGTTTAACACTGCAATGAATCTTTTCACTATAAGATCGTATATATTACGTTCCTCCTGATTAAGCGAACCCAAATCTACGTATTGCTCCGTAGGAATGATAGCGTGATGGTCGCTAACCTTGCTGTTATCAACAAACCTCTTTGTTACATTAATTTTATTTTTAAGAACATCACGTACCAGCCCGGCATAAGGCCCTACGGCAATGCTTTTCAAACGTTCAGGAATAGTAGGAATAATATCATCTGTAATATATTTCGAATCGGTCCTTGGATAGGTAACCAGCTTATGTGTTTCATATAATTTTTGCATGATTGATAAAGTCTTTTTGGCTGAATATCCATATCTGCGGTTTGCATCCATTTGCAGTTCGGTCAGATCATAGGCCAGTGGGGGCAATTCTTTTCTGGCCTCTTTTTTTACTTCCAGTATTTCACCCGTTTGCCCCGTTGCTTTAGAAACAATGTCGTCAGCCTGCGTTTTATTAAAAATGCGCGTTTGGCCTGCAGCCTTATCCTGCCATTGTATATTAAAACCGTTTACCTTGGCATTTATGACCCAGTAATCCTTTGGGATAAATCTTTGAATCTCATTCTCTCTTTGTACTATCATAGCTAGAGTAGGTGTCTGAACTCTTCCGGCGGACAGCTGGGCATTATACTTGCATGTCAATGCTCTGGTTACATTCAGACCTACATACCAGTCTGCTTCAGCCCGGCATTGTGCAGACATATATAGATTCTCATATTCTCTGCCGTGCTTTAAATTGGCAAAGCCTTCTTTTATGGCTTTATCGGTTTGTGAAGAAATCCACAGGCGCTTTATAGGTTTTCGAAAACTTGCCTTCATTATAATCCATCTTGCTACCAACTCACCCTCGCGTCCTGCATCTGTAGCTATTACAAGCTCATCTATATCATTGCTGCTCATTAAGCTTCTTACTATGCCAAATTGTTTGGATGTCTCCTTAATTACTACAAGCTCCATTTTGTTGGGCAGCATAGGAAGGTCTTCCAGCTTCCATGTTTTATACTTTTCGCTATAAGTCTCCGGGTCTGCAAGCGTAACCAGATGTCCCAATGCCCAGGTAATAATATATTTTGTGCCTGTCAGGCATCCATTACCCTTTTGGCTGCAGTTGAGCACCTTTGCTATATCTCGAGCCACAGATGGTTTTTCAGTTAAAACTAATATTTTTCCCATGCAAATCTCCTCGTATAATAAACACCATTTACTATTTGATTTTCTTGACATCAATAACTTTACCCTTATACATATCTTTAAAGGTAATATTTATTTTTAGAACCTTTTCGCACATTCTAATTAGCGGTAACTCTTTACTTGATATTATGGATATCGCTACTCCGGTGCTGCCATTCCTTCCGGTTCTGCCGACCCTATGCAAATAACCCTTGAGGTCTTCAGGAATATCCAAGTTGAATATATGTGTAATCCCATCTATATCGAGCCCGCGTGCAGCAATATCAGAAGCAATAAGAAGCTGAATTTTTCCCATCCTAAAATCGTCCATAGTTCTTTTGCGATCCAACTTTTGGTTTGACCCGTGAATGGCTTCAGCATTTAACCCATGAAACTTTAACTTTGAAGTGACATTACCAATCTGATCATTCTGGTTTACAAAAACAATAGCTTTTTGAGGATTTAATATCCCTACTAGTTTTCTCAAAACTTCAATTTTGTCCCGTTGCTCTGCAAAAAAGCATAAATGTTCAATAGAGGTTGGAACAGAAATATTTCCCTTGCCACTAATGAATTCAGGATCTTTCATTATCTCTTTTGCCATGGCTAAAGTTTCCTTTGATATGGTTGCAGAAAATAGCATAAGCTGCCTTTCCTTTAACGTAGCCTTAATCACTGCCTTCACACTGTCCAAGTTGTTTTTGTCCATAAGTCTGTCAGCCTCATCAAGGATTATTGTCTTAATAGTGTGTGCAGATATCTTTCTTTTACCTATTAGCTCCAGTATTCTACCTGGAGAGCCAACTATAACCTGAGGCTTTTCTTTTAACTTCTCAATTTGTCTGGTAATATTCACATTACCTATTATTGGTGTTGAGTTTACTTTAACTTCAGAATTCTCTGATAAACGCTCTATTTGTCTCTGTATCTGTATAGCTAACTCATGTGTAGGCACAAGTATAATTGCCTGCATTTCTCTATTTAATGTATTAACCTTCTCAAATAAAGGAAGCAGGTAGGCTAAAGTTTTTCCCGTACCTGTCTCAGATTGTACTATCAAGTCCTTGTTTTTGAGGGCTTGTGGTATTGCCTTTTCTTGTATCTCAGTAGGTATGGTTATGTTTTCTTTTCCTAATGCCGTTACCAGAGATGGGTTCAAATTAAGGGCATCAAACGATTCAATCATTTCAATCTCCTTTATTATAAAATAATATTAATTATTTCGTGAATAGCTAGGTGTCTTTTTTACTCTTTGAAATTTCCTCTGCAAGTTCATTGAGGAAAGCCCAGCGTTCTATAGCTGCATTCAGTTGAGTTTCTAGTAGCTCCTGCATTGGAAGAAGCTCTTGCAGACTTTCAAAGTCACTTGAGGCGTCGCAAATTTTTATTTTTATATCATTCAGGCTCTTTTCCAAACCAACAATAATCTCATCAATTTGCTCAAATTCCCTTTGTTCCTTAAATGTAAATTTAAGGGGCCTGTCCTTTTTCTTGTTAGGGCCTTCGCTATTATTACCCGTCCAATCCTTGCGGGTGTTTTTGTGTGCATCTACCTGCATTTGCTGGATGATTTCATGGTAATAGGAGTAATTCCCCTCAAATTGTTTTACAACACCATTTCCTTCAAACGAAAATATCTTATCTGTTACCCTATCTAAAAAGTATCTGTCGTGGGAAACGACTATGACAATTCCCGGGAACTCATCAAGATAGCTTTCAAGTATTGTAAGTGTTTGGATATCAAGATCATTTGTAGGTTCATCCATCAAAAGGATATTAGGAGCACCCATAAGTATACGCAGTAAATACAGCCGCCTTTTTTCTCCACCCGAAAGCTTGGCAACGGGGGTCCATTGGACACTTGGCGGGAATAGAAATCTTTCAAGCATCTGAGAAGCACTTATACTGCCATCATCAGTGGTTATAAATTCGGCTTCCTCTCTGATGTAATCAATAACTCTTAAATTTCCATCCATTTCTTCGCTTTCCTGAGAGAAAAGACCGATTTTTATAGTATCGCCTGTTTCTACCATACCGCTGTCCGGTTTTAACTTTCCTGCAATGATTCTGAGCAAGGTTGATTTCCCGCAGCCATTAGGGCCAATAATGCCGATTCTATCATCCCTCAGAAAACTACAACTAAAATCATTAATAACATCAACCTTTGAAAAGCTTTTCTTAATATGCTCCAACGCAATTGTTTTTTTGCCTAAACGAGCGGAACCAACTTTTATTTCAACATTACCATAAACAGTTGGCGTCTGCTCTTCCTGAAGCTTTTCAAATCTGTCTATTCTAGCTTTTTGTTTTGTTGATCGGGCCTTTGCACCCTTCTTTATCCATTCTAATTCCTTTCGAATAAGACCTTGCCGTTTCCTTTCAGATGACTGTTCAAGCTCCTCTCTTTCAGCCTTCATCTCCAGATATTTAGTATAGTTAGCCTGATAACTATATAGTCTTCCATTATCGAGCTCTATAATTTTATTGACTGATCTTTCTAAAAAATACCTATCATGGGTAACCATTAGCAATGCTCCTTTTCGGTTACCGAGATATTTTTCAAGCCAGTCCACAGTATCATTGTCTATATGATTTGTCGGTTCATCAAGTATCAATAGATCAGCAGGACTTATAAGAGCGCTAGCCATAGCAATCCTCTTTCTCTGACCGCCTGAGAGTGTGCCGACATTGGCCTCAAAATCAAGCACTCCAAGCTTAGTTAGTATTGTCTTTACCTCGCTCTCAAATACCCAAGCCCCTTTGCTATCCATACTTTGAGTTAAAACAAGCAGCTTTTTTTCTAGTTGGATATCACCAGGCCGCTCGTTACATTTGTGCAGAGCAGACTCGTAGTCTCTTAGCAGCTTCATAACAGGGGAGCTGCCTTTAAAAACCTGCTGAAGTACCGTAGCCTCATTATCAAAACGGGGATTTTGGGGCAAATATTCTATTTTAACGCTGCTGCCAATAATAATTTTGCCGTTATCAGGCTGCTCAACACCGGCCAGAATTTTTAGAAGTGTTGACTTACCAGTCCCGTTTATACCTATAAGTCCTATTTTTTCGCCTTCACTTATACCAATTGAAATATCTTGAAAAAGTATTTTCTCGCTATAGCTTTTAGAAATTTTCTCTGCTGATAATATATTCATGAAGTTTTCCCCTTTTAGTATGTTGTGATGATTATATCAAACTTACACGTATTATGTCATAATCAGGGGGACGG
>DHFP01000236.1 GCA_002402315.1 Clostridiales bacterium UBA4821 | reverse complement strand
CGATCTCCCGGCATGGCGTAGGCGGTCATGGCTATAACAGGCACATGGCACCCGCGGCTTGCCTCTTCTTCCCGGATCAGCCTGGTTGCCGTCAGACCATCCATATCCGGCATCTGGACATCCATCAAGACCAATCCATATGTTCCTGACTGTATCGCCTCTAATGCTTCTTTTCCAGTCGACACAGCTTCTACTTTCCAGCCCTCGTCTTGTAATAATGACAAAGCTAGCTTTTGATTAATAAAGTTATCTTCAACAATAAGTATTCTTATTTTACTTTTGAGTTGATCTATAAAAGTATCATACGACTTGCTATCGGACTCTCTCTGTTTCGATAAAGAGGTGTCTTTGTCTTCTCCGTTAAGCCCATAAGCACTTTTTACTTCAAATGCTGCTGTAAAATAAAAATTACTACCTTCGCCCTCCTTACTTTCTACCCATATAGAACCTCTCATCATTTCAGCCAGCTGTTTTGAGATGGCAAGACCTAAACCTGTGCCACCATATTTTCTTGCAAACGAGCCATCTACTTGACTAAAACTCTTAAAAAGCCGATCCAGTTTCTTCGGGGCAATACCAATACCAGTATCACTTACAGAAAATTTTATCTCAATCTTATCATTTATTTTCCTTATTTCTTTTACCTGTACAACTATTTTTCCCTTTTCTGTAAACTTAATTGCATTTCCAATGAGGTTAACCAATATTTGCCTCAAACGGCCGGAATCTCCTGCTACTATCATTTGCGTTCCGGGGTCAATATACCAGATTAATTCTAATCCTTTCTGATGCGCTTGTATAGAAAAAGTTTCAACAGTTTTTTTATCATATCCCTCAGGTCAAATTCAGTTTCAATCAAAGTCAGCTTACCAGCCTCAATCTTTGAAAAATCTAAAATATCATTTATAATCTGCAATAAGGAATGGGAGGACACTTTTACCATTTCCAGATATTCTCGTTGTTTGGAATCCAGTTCGGTTAAAAGAACGCGGTCTGTCAAGACTATGATTCCATTCAAAGGAGTTCTGATTTCATGACTCATGTTAGCAAGAAATTGACTTTTTGCACGGTTGGCAGCCTCAGCAGCTTCTTTTTGCCGCCTTTGCAGCTTTTCATGCCTTATTAGGACAAAGTGACCAATAAATGTAGCCAGAAAGCTTCCCAAAATAATGGTAACAGTATGTGATTGCCATATAGTTATATTGGGATTTATTAATTGTTTAACAAATTCATATATAAACAATCCCACACCCATTAGAAAAAAAGTAATTAGTAACATCTTTATATGGCGGGAGGTGTTCGAACATGCATTATTGTACTCATCTGCATGATTTTTAGAATCTATATTATTCTTGGAATCTATTAAGATTGAATTATGTTTACGTGTGTATTCATTATCTTTCACGCTGACACCTATAAGCTCTTAATCTCTTATCAATCTTTCAATTTTTAGTAGGTGTGATTTCTTTTTTGCTGACCTGCGCCTGACTTTTACCCAAATTACCAGCATAGTGAAGAGAATAATTATAGCTATTAAGATATTTCTTAGTATTATTAGAACCGCTATTATAAACCCGGTAAAACCGGCGCTGCTTGATGGAAGTGCTTCAACGCTGTTTGCTGTAACCAGTTTGGTTCTGCCAACCATTACACCGTCAATCAGGTATTCAATATAGCCCACTGAGGTATCTTTATTCAGAGGAGCTTTTAAATCCGTATTGATTTCTTCTTTTATTGCATATCCTTGTCCTTCATAATTTAAGGGACAGAGAAAATGTACATCATTTTGGGCAATAACTTGCAGCTGATTGTCAGCTTTTGCGTTCGGAAGTATAAGCTGCTTAACCAGAGTTCCTGCTTTAATTGGTTCTTTCAGGCTGTAGTTATTAAATGCATATTCAAATAATTTAATCGAGTCGCTATACGGGTAAGATATACCATTTGTTTTTGTGGAATTCATGCATACAGCAATCAGTTCCATTCCATTTTCTGACGCACAAGCAACAAGTGAATGCTTAGCTGTCGAAGTATATCCAGTTTTGCCGCCTATGGCATAAGGGTAGTAATATGTATTATTTTTTAATATTAATTTATTGTGATTAAAAAATTTTTTGTCACTTTTAAGGTATTTGTTTGTACTTGGCATTTCAAAGCATGTTGTATTTATTATTTGTCTGAATTCCGGTATTGTCATTGCTTGTTTTGTAATTAAAGACATATCATATACGGTTGTTTTGTGGTCTTCTTTGTGCAATCCATTTGGATTAACAAAGTGTGTGTTTAGAGTACCCAGCTCTTTAGCCCTTGCATTCATCATGTCTGCGAAGCCTTTTATTGAGCCGCCGATATGTTCTGCCAGTATATTGGCAGCTTCATTGGCAGATTCCAGCATAAGAGCATATAATAACTGCTCGACAGTTAGTTCTTCACCAACCGAAAAGCCTACATTACTGCTTGCAAATTCAATTTCATTTACAGCTCGTTCACTAGCTGTTACTTTCTCGTCCAGTTTGCAATTCTCGAGTGCCAAAAGGGCAGTCATAACCTTTGTTATACTTGCCGGATACAGATCTTCATGAATATTTTTTCCATATAAGACCTGACCGGTTTTTGAATCAATTAGAATTATGGATGGAGAGATTGTTTCAGGGAAATTGGAATTCGGGGGGGGAGTATCTGCAAATACCTGTAAGCTTAGACAGAGAATAAATATTGTTATTAATAAAGTAACGGATGTTTTGTGCATATCTAGCCTCCGAGTAGTTGTTGAGAAAAAATATATTTTACAAAATCAATTATAATGATATAATAAAGTATAACAAAAAGTCCAATAAAAATATACACATTTATAAAATTAGGACCTGAGCACTAGAATGTGTAACAAATCTGAATTCTATTAATAATATTAATTTTCCATACACAAATTCCTATAAATATTGAAGGAGAGAGGCATGAATATATTAATAGTTGATGATTCTAAGTTATTACGTACTGTACTAAAAAGTATGTTAGCAGGTATGGGGTTTACAAAAACATTTGAAGCAACAAATGGGTTGGAGGCTATAAGAAAAGTTCATACCATGCAGCCAGATCTTATATTTATGAACTTGATTATGCCGGAGATGGATGGTTTTGAAGCTTCTAAAAAAATTTTAGATAATTTTACTGATACCAAGATAGTTATAATGTCCTCAAATAATTATGCTGATACGCTGTTTAGTACTTCAGATATTAAGATATATGATTACATTTCCATACCATTTAATAAGAATCGTATAAAGAAGGCATTGGGTTCCAGGTAAATAACTATAGGACATCGGCTTTGTAGTTATTTTATGTGTAAAGTGCTTGTTTTTCATACTAAACAACATTCTACTTGTTGTTTAGTGCGAAAAAAGCACTTTTTGCATTTCTATGCACAGATTATTTTATATGCAATGTACAATTAGAGTGAAATTTGGATAGGTAATTCTAAATCAAGGAATGCAAAAAGATAACTCGAAAAGGAGAATATGAATGATTAGTTTATCCAGAAAGAATATTATAGCAGTTGGGAGTATATTAACAGTTGTTATAGCAGCTTGCGGTTATAGCATTATTAATAGTAGACTGGCAGGTCAGGTAGCTTTTCAAAGGACGAATACCGGACAGAATCTCAGTGCGGCTGGAACAAATGAAGGAAGAATAGAAACTGGAGTTGATTTAGTAAATAAACCCAAAGAAATTGTTATTCATGTTATAGGAAGAGTAAAAAAGCCCGGTTTAGTAAAAATAGCCGAGGGCGGAAGGATAGCAGAAGCTATAGAAGCTGCAGGAGGGGCTGCAGAAGATGCTGATCTCGACATAATAAACCTGGCCTATAAATTGCAAGATGGGAAGCAGGTTTATATACCCTCAAAAAATGAGCAGCTTAACCGGAGCCTGGACTATAGCAAAAATAGAACTTCAAACAAGAAGAGTGTATTACCTCGGTCTGCAAAGCCGGTGCCTGGTGTCCAGGCAGATATAGAACCTCCCAGGAAAATCGTTAGTGATTCTTCAGGTGTTGTTGAGGAGAAAGGCAGCCAGGTTGATGAAGATACATATATTATAAATATTAATACTGCTGATATTAAAGAATTGGATAAGCTGCCGGGCATAGGTCCATCAACCGCTCAAAAGATTATTGAGTATAGGGAGAAAAATGGTACTTTTAAAACTATCGAGGATATAATGAAAGTAAAAGGTATAGGTAATTCCAAGTATGATAAGATAAAGGAAAAGATAACGGTATAAGATAAGAAGTACTTCTTAGTATAATTAAAACAAGTAGCGCAAAGAGGCATTCAAGCTTTCAATAATAAATAAGCTTATAAGAATAAAATATAATATGTATATTAAAGGAGTGAGGTAGACTCCTTTATTTTCTTCAATCGAAAACACTTCGCGAATACCGGCATGGTTTAGCAGAAGAGTTGCAACAAATGCCAGTATAAGCATAAAGTTTATAATAAGTGGAAGCATAGGCATCAGTAAGGTGGCGGCCAGTATTATAGCCGAGGATATCACGCTTGCTATTCCCAAAACCGAGACTACTGCTTGAAAAGAACCTTCTTTTTGACCAAATAGTTTTCCACAGACGTAAAAAAGTCCTGCAAGAATAAAAAACTGTATTATGACTATGGCAAATATCTTAAAGAATATTTCAAAGTAAGGAATATTAATAGACTGATCCCAGTATCTAAGCAATCCGCCAAGTCCCAGTATCCTGTCAATTGATGGAAGCCATTTAGAAGATTCGTCTACTAACCGGTTTACTAAAATAATAGAAAATAAACCTGCTGCAGCTGCCTGAATACAAACCATGAATAAAATCATAAGAGGATTGTATTTCGCAGCAAGAATAGTAGTTGAGTAAGGTTTTTTAAAAAATAGCTTAATTATATTGATTATATTGGATATGAAAGTATTATATTTTTTTTCTTGAGAGTTACTATCGGTTTTAATTTCCAATATCTCGATTGGCTCTCCAGTAAAAGGTTCAAATGTCGGGGGATTAAATGATTCATCTAAAGGTTCTGAGTGATAGAAGGTGTTTTTATCTTGAGAGTCTTTATCATTAAAGCATTTGCTTGTTGGTTTCTCAGTAGAAGTTTTATCAGGATTTTTAAATTCTTCGAGTATGCTATTGACTTCAGGCTTCAATATTTGAGCAGGTTCTTCAATAGCCTGTTGTATCTCAACTGTTTTTTTAGTTTCACTTACATATTCGGGTTCGTAGGAAGCTTCCGGTGAGGAATCCTTTACAGCATCGCACTCACATAGTTCACCCTCATTTAAAAATTTTCCGCATTTCGGACAATTTTCATTCATATGAACATCCCTCCCAGAAATTATAGACATCATTAAGATTATTAATTTCAACAAAATGATTTTTTTGCATAATTCATTCAACATACCTGATACTACAACATAGAATTTACTAGTAATTTTATTCATCTTGATATTAGGATAGAACCAGGCCGAGAATTAATAAATAATTAATATATTCAATATAGTTAGCATTTAGAAAAGAATGGACAATAAAGAGATATATTCTATGTTATTTAATTTCATTTTAGATTGCATTTAATTTTTTACTTTTATAAAATCTTACTCAAAGTAATAAATACATATAGACACAATATTTAGGCTATAATATAATATAGACAACTAGATATTGTATCAGCTATTTATCATGATTTTCACACTAAATTATACAGATTGGGGGACATATTAGATGATACGCAAGATAAGGAAAAGGGACGGAATATTAGATGATTTTTTACCGGAAAAAATCACCAGGGCAATTTTCAAAGCAGCTCGTTCTTGCGGAGGAGACGATTACTCACGTGCAGAGCAGCTATGTGCACAAGTAATAGCTATTCTCGATAAGAAGTTTTGCGGGAAAACCCCCCACGTAGAAGAAATTCAAGACGTCGTAGAAAAAATACTTATAGAAAATGGTCATGCCAAAACTGCAAAGGCGTACATACTTTACAGGGAAAAACGTAAAGCATCTCGAGAGATGAATGCACTCGTGGGCGCTACTATAAAGATGTTTTCCGATTATCTCGGAGATAAGGATTGGTTAATAAAAGAGAATGCCAATACACATAAGAGTATAAACGGTCTAAATAATTACGTTAGAGAGATTTTTACCAAGAATTATTGGCTGCATGAGATTTATACTGAAGATATACGGCAAGCACATGAGAGTGGAGATTGCCATATTCATGATCTTGGATTCTTTGGACCATACTGTGCAGGTTGGGACTTAAGACAGCTTTTAGTAGAAGGCTTTGGAGGAGTTGAGGGTAAAGTAGAAAGTAAACCAGCCATGCATCTGCGTTCTTTCTGGGGACAGGTTGTTAATTCTACGTTTACAACACAGGGTGAGACAGCTGGTGCCCAAGCTTGGTCAGGATTTGATACTTTTTCCGCTCCCTTTATTTTCTATGACAATCTATCGTACAACCAAGTCAAGCAAGCTATGCAGGAATTCATATTTAATATAAACGTTCCTACTAGGGTTGGATTCCAGTGTCCTTTTTCAAATCTTACGTTTGATATCAAATGTCCGGAAACCTTAAAAAATGAGCCGGTAATAATTGGTGGTAAATATTTGGACAAAACCTACGGCGAATTCCAGAAAGAAATGGATATGATTAATCTGGCTTTTTGTGAAGTGATGCTGGAAGGAGATTCCAAGGGAAGAGTATTTACATTCCCTATACCAACTATAAATGTTATCAGGGACCTTGATTGGAGTTCGCCAGTAGTAGAGGCTTTTATGAGAATTACTTGTAAATATGGGATACCCTATTTTGCAAACTATGTTAATTCGGACCTTTCTCCGGAGGATGCATTATCAATGTGCTGCAGGTTGAGATTAGATACTAAAGAGTTACGCAAGAGGGGAGGGGGACTTTTTGGGAGCAATCCTCTTACAGGTTCAATAGGTGTATTTACAATAAACTTACCGCGCATTGGTTACTTATCCCACACGGTTGAAGAATTTAAGGAAAGATTAAGGGATATTGCTCAAAAGGGAAAAGTTTCATTAGAAATAAAAAGAAAAATAATTGAGAGAGAAACAGAGAATGGACTATACCCATACTCTTCACGATTTCTAAAGGGAATAAAAGAAAAGTGGGGCCAGTATTGGATTAACCATTTCAGCACTATAGGCGTTGTAGGAATGAATGAAGCCCTAATGAACTTAATGGGTAAAGATTTATCTACACCTCAGGGGCAGGAAGCGGCTGTAGATATAATGAACTATTTGAGGGACCTGTTAACTGAATTCCAAAAGGAAACCGGACATTTCTACAATCTGGAGGCTACACCGGCAGAAGGAACAGCATACAGGCTTGCCAGACTTGATAAGCAAAAATATCCGGATATAATTGCAGCAGGAAAAGAAGCTCCATATTATACCAATTCTACTCAACTTCCTGTGGAATACACTGACGATATTTTTGAAACATTGGATTTACAGGACGAACTTCAGTCACTATACACTGGAGGCACTGTGCTGCACCTCTATATTGGTGAGAACATTCCTGATACAAAAATTGCTGCCAATCTTATTAGGAAGGTGTTTGAGAACTACAAATTGCCATACATATCTATAACACCTACTTTCAGTATCTGTAAAAATCATGGATACATTAGGGGTGAGCAGTATGCCTGTCCTCAATGCGGAGAGGAAACCGAAGTATGGTCAAGAGTGACAGGTTATCTAAGGCCAATTAACAATTATAACGAGGGTAAAAGAGAAGAATATACAACTCGAAAGAAATATGTTTTAAAAGAGGAAGCAATTTAGGGGGAGATAGGATGAAAATTGGGGGCTTCCAGAAGCTATCAACCGTTGATTATCCGGGACACCTATGCTGTACCATATTCCTTATGGGCTGCAACCTAAGGTGCAAGTTTTGCCATAATCCAAGATTAGTTAATATGCCGGATGACCATACTGAGAATGTTACACCAGAAGATATAATAACCTTTTTAGAGAAAAGAAAAGGCATATTGGAAGGGGTATGTATAAGCGGCGGTGAACCAACTGTTCATAAAGATCTTGAGAGTTTCATCAGGCAGATTAAGGTAATGGGATACAAGGTAAAACTTGATACAAACGGCACCAATCCTGAGGTTATAAAAAATCTGATTGATCAGGGTTTAATAAACTATGTAGCTGTTGATATCAAGGCAACAGCGGAAAAGTATGAGGAAGTGGCAGGTTGCTGGGTTAACACTGATAATATAAAAAAGACTATCGAAATAGTGATGAACAGTAAGGTTGATTATGAGTTTAGAACAACTTTCCTGCCTGACCTTGATGAAAAAGACATTAATGAGATTGCAAAATCTTTGGCAGGCAGCAAGAGATATGTTGTTCAGCAGTTTAGAAATAATACTACTCTAAGTGAGGAATATATTAGTAGAAAGCCCTATGACCCACAGTATATCAGGAATGTAGCAGACAGTATAAAGCCCCTGTTTGCAAGCTGTGAGGTTAGAGGAATACAATAAACAAAAATCAAAGGCAAGAACCGTCCCCACTTGCCTTTATTCTTTAATTCAATTATAAAAAACATACTTTGAGTCGATACTGACGTATATGAAAAAGTGGAAATTATACATATATTATTCACCATCCATATACTGGTCAACATAAAATGTAGTAATATTTATTATTATATGGGGTGATGGTATGACGCAAATCAAAGTAGGAGATATAGTTGCCAGAAAATCCTATGGATATGATTTGAAATTTAAAGTTATTGGAGTAAATAAAGATAGGAGCGGAAACAGCAATATCATAATTAGAGGAATTGACTATAGGATTGAGGCTGATGCTCCGGAATCAGATCTAAAGGTAGTATCAGAAGATGAGGTTGAGCGTGTCAATAGACGATTAGATAAGTGGATAGAAAAGAGTATTCAAAACATAAAAACTAAAAAAGACAGGGAATTCTTGAGAGAAACCAGGGTTACTTTTTATAGGTCTCCGGAATTGTTTGAACGTCCGGGGAAAATACTTCACTTAGATGGAGCAGATGACTTTGTGGACAAATGCAGGGAACATTATGCGAGCCTTGGATTGGATGCAGTAGTTATTGGGGTGCCGGAGAAGGAGCAGCCCCGGAGGGTGAAGTCATTATTGAGCGAGCACAATCCTGATATACTGGTTCTTACCGGGCATGACGGTATGATCAAGAATAATATCGACTTTAGTAATATGAGTAATTATAAAAATTCCATTAACTTTGTTAATGCTGTTAAAGAAGCACGGTCGTATGAAAAATCACTGGACAATTTAGTTATATTTGCAGGAGCGTGTCAATCAAATTACGAGGCTATTCTTGATGCAGGATCAAATTTTTCAAGTTCGCCTAAAAGGATTCTTATTCATATGTTTGATCCTGTCACAGTTGCTGAAAAGATAGCTAATACAAGGATTGACAAGATTCTTTTGATAAATGATGTTATAGAGGGTACTGATACAGGATTTGACGGGATTGGAGGACTGCAGACCAGGGGTAAATCCCGGATTGGTGGTCCCAAAATATCTCATTGATTAAATAAAAATGGAGACGGTTCTTAAATCGAATATCATTTAATTTAAGAACCGTCTCCATTTTTACGTTACTATTACATTTTTTATTTTTTAAAAATATTTGCTTTATAAGAATGTATGTGATAAAATACCAACACGAATTATTCCTTGCTCCACTTTATATGGTGGGGCCTTATGTCCGGGAGGAGGTGATTGCGCATGGCGAACAAATATGAATCCATTTTTATTCTTAATCCGAACTTGGACGAGGAAGGCACAAAGGGCCTCGTAGAAAAGTTTAAGGGATTGATAGAGTCCTCAGCTACTCTTGAAAGCATTGAGGAGTGGGGTAAAAGAAAGTTGGCATACCCTATAAACAAAGTGAATGAGGGTTATTACACCCTTGTAAATTTCAGCGCGGATTCTTCATTTATCCATGAGCTGGAGAGGATATATAAGATTACCGATGGTGTAATCAAGCATATCGTTATCAAAAAAGATGAGTAATTGTAATGTAAGTCATTGGATTTAGACATTAGAACCAAAAAGGTTAAATATACATCAGAATGATGTAAGCCATTATTTTCTGCGTAAGGAAGTGAATTGTATGCTAAATAAAGTAATGCTTATGGGGAGACTGACAAAGGATCCGGAAACCAGATATACAAGTAATAATAACACTCTGGTGTGTTCTTTTACCCTTGCAGTTGACAGAAAATTTGCAAGGCAAGGAGAGGAAAGGCAGACTGACTTTATTCCGATAGTTGCTTGGAGTAAGTTGGGAGAGTTTTGCAGCAAATACTTTTCTAAGGGAAGACAAGTAGTGGTATGCGGCAGACTCCAAACCAGAACGTGGGATGACAATGAAAATAAAAGGCATTATATAACTGAAATAATAGCTGATGAAGCTTATTTTGCCGATTCAAAAAAAGGAGAGGCCAATGATAATAAGGCCCAGGGAGATGCTGTAGATAATCAGAATGATGACTTCTTTACAGTAGTTAATGATGATGATTTGCCGTTTTAAAAAGATAAATACTGTATTATGTAGTTTGGAAGGAGGGAATTTATGAGCAGAAAAGGTTCTGGCGATAAAGGTTCAGGTAATCTCAGAATGAGAAGGGTAAAGAAAAAAGTTTGCTCTTTTTGCATAGATAAAGTAGAAAGTATAGAATACAAGGATGTAGGCAGGTTAAGAAAGTTTATATCCGAAAGGGCAAAGATTCTTCCGAGAAGAATCAGCGGTAACTGCGCAAAACACCAAAGGCAGTTAACCATAGCCATTAAGAGAGCGAGACATATCGCATTATTGCCATTCACAGCAGAATAAAAGCAATAAAAGTGATAGGGGTGGCCGGGTGGTCACCCTATTTGTGTTTTCATATAAGGAGGTAGTATGAGCATACTTGATGAAATCTATAAAGCACTGCAAATCGGAAATGTGAAAGGTGCCCAACTAAAGACCCAGCAGGCGTTAGACAATGGAGTAGAGCCGGGCAGTATTCTAGAAGACGCTCTAATTGCATCCATGCGAGAGGTAGGAGAGAAGTTTAAAAAAGGAGAGATATTCCTTCCGGAGGTAATGATGGCTGCCAAAGCAATGCAGGCAGCACTGGATTGTCTTAAGCCAAAGCTGGTGGAGACAGGTGTAAAACCACTAGGCAAAGTGGTTATTGGAACGGTTAAAGGAGATCAGCACGATATTGGTAAAAATCTGGTCAGTATGATGATGATGGGAACGGGAATTGAAGTGATTGACCTTGGGACAGATGTTTCACCGGAGAAATTTATCAATGCGGCTAAAGAGAGTGAGGCACAGATTATAGCTTTATCTGCTCTTTTAACTACAACCATGATTCAGCAGCGGGTAGTAATTGAGGAACTTAAGAAAGCAGGGTTGAGGGAAAAGGTTAAAGTCATGGTAGGAGGGGCACCTGTTACAGAGAGTTTTGCGAAGGAAATAGAGGCTGATGCTTATACCAAAGATGCCGGATCTGCGGCTCAGAAGGCCAGGGAACTAATAGAGTCAATGAAGTAAACTGCTGCTTTTAGGCCGTGATACTCCTTAAAGTGGTTGACAATGGATACCTCCGGTTATACAATTTTCATAGCGCAAAAACGTAAAGGGGTAGATGCATGAAAATAGGTTATTTAGGACCACCTGGAACTTATTGTCAGGAGGCTATGGAGGTATTTTGTCAGAAAAAAGAATATTATAAACCGGTCCAATTCCCATCAATATATGATGCTTTAAATGCAGTATGTTGTAGGAGTGTAGACCATGTAGTCGTTCCAATAGAAAATTCAATTGAAGGTTCTGTAAATGCTACGCTTGATTTTCTAGCTGAGAATACTGAATTGAAAATAAAGGGGGAAATAATACTACCAATTAGCCATACCCTTGTGATAAAAAGCGATACCAATATTCAAGACATTGAATTGATACTGTCGCATCCACAGGCCCTGGCGCAATGCAGCAAGTATTTACATGAGCGTTTTCGCGGTATTATGACAAGAGTTGCACTGAGTACAGCTGAGGCTGCAAGAGAAGTTGCTGAGTCTGAAGGTAAATGGGCAGCCGTTGCCAATTCAAGGGTTACAGACATTTATAATCTTAAGATTGCAGATGCTAATATACAGGATGGCTTAAATAATGTTACTAGATTTATTGTAGTATCACTTGAAGATAACAAGAGAACAGGTAAGGACAAAACCTCAATTGTATTTTCTGCTGAAGACAAGCCGGGAAGCTTGTATAGAATTTTGGATATTTTTAACCTTTGGGATATTAACCTTACAAAAATTGAATCAAGACCTGCGAAAAATGAACTCGGGAAATATATATTCTTTGTGGACTTTGAGGGACATAGAAATGAACAAGATATTAAGGATGCACTAACTATGGTTAATAGGAAGACATCAATATTTCGGATAATAGGATCATATCCATGTTTAAACTAAGTTGTTGATCCAGGAGGAGGTGAATTAGGAAGTGGTAAACAGGAAAGAAGCAGATATCGATATTACCAGAAACATAAAAATAATTGAATGGTTGAAAAGTCAGCTATTAACTGATATAGCAGTTCTCTTCAGAAGTTTGGTAAGCGGAGTAAAGGAAGAGGTAAGGGATGTAATAGCGGATTCAGTATCCAACGTTATAATTATTTCGTATCTCTTGGCAAAAAGATTAGGAATTACATACAACACCATTGAGATGAAGATGGAGAAGAAAATCAGGTTAGGGATAATTGAACAGCATGATGTAGAGAAATACTATGGCGACTTGTCAGAGCTATCCCATCACATGGACTTGAATAGAATAAAGGAAAATTAGTAAAGGTGGCATAGATGAACAATCTAAGATTTTCTAAATTGTTTCTTCCCAAAGTAAGTCTTTATCTTTTTTTTATATTTTGTTTAATCGCAGTGATAATCATCCTAAAGCCTATTATGCTAGGACTTGGGATAGTTGTCTTTTTGATTATATTCTATTATTCAATTAGCGATAACAACATGAGGAAGAAAGAAATAATAAGGTATATTGAAACTCTTAAGTTTGATATAGATTCAGTAACGAAAGATACTCTGCTAAGGTTTCCCTTGCCTATTCTAGTAGCAGAACTGACAGGGGAAATTATTTGGTACAATTCTCCATTTGCTAATATGATTGAGGATAATAAAAATACGGAATCAGTAAAGGAAGCGCTTCAGAACTTGTTTTTAACCAGTCAAATTGAACCGGATAAAAACATATCTATGAAGATATCAATTAAAGGCCGGCATTACTGGGTAATCGGTAATTATGTTAATTTGGAAAAAGATGGTGGAAAGCCTCTTTATATAGCAATGCTGTACTTTTTAGATCAGACTGAGTATATAAATATTGAAGAAAGGTTTAATGAAACCAGACCGATTGTTTCAATTATAACCATTGACAACTATGAGGAGTTAATGCAAAATGCTGAAGACGCACTAAAACCTCAAATACTTGCAGAAATAGATAGAAGGATTAGTACATGGTGTTCTCCTACAGGAGGTATATTGAAAAAATTCGAAAGGGATAAATATTTATTCATATTTGAGGTTAAGCATTTACCCAAACTCGAAGAAAAGAAATTCGAAATAATAGATGTTATCAAAGAGATAAATATTGGAAATAAAATTCCCGTAACATTGAGCATAGGGATAGGGTTAAATGCTGAGAATTTTTCAGAAGACCTCAGTTTTGCAGTGGCTGCCTTGGATATTGCTCTTGGTAGGGGTGGAGATCAAGTAGTAATTAAGAGTGGGGATAAATTCTCGTTTTTTGGTGGTAGAACCCAGGAGGTTGAAAAGAGAACTAGAGTAAAGGCAAGGGTCATTGCTCATGCGCTCAAGGAACTGATTAAACAGTCAGAACAAGTTATGATTATGGGCCACGCAAATGCTGATATCGATTCAGTAGGTGCAGCTTTAGGGTTAGTTAGGTTAACTAAAACAAAAAGTAAGAGTGCCTATATAGTATTGAATAATTCAAACGTAATGATTGATCATCTGCTTGAGAAGGTATATAAGGATAAAGAGTATGAAGGAATATTCTTGAATAAGAACGAAGCTATCGATAGGGTTGGAAAAAAAACCCTCTTAATAGTGGTGGATACCCATAGACCCTCATTAACTGAATGCCCGGAGCTATTAAAATTTACCGATAAGATTGTAGTAATTGACCACCATAGAAGAGGGACAGATTTTATAAGTGAACCGGTTTTAGCTTTTCATGAAACATACGCATCTTCAGCCTGTGAACTGGTTACGGAAATAATTCATTACCTGGATGAAAAGGTAGAGCTTAATCTGACTGAAGCCGAAGCTTTATATGCCGGCATAGCCATGGATACCAAGAACTTTACATTTAAAACCGGTGTAAGGACATTTGAAGCAGCTACATTTTTAAAAAAATTTGGAGTAGACACAATATCAATAAAGCAGCTGTTCCAAAATGATTTAAATACCTATATTGCCAGAGCAGAGACAGTTAAAAATGCAGAGATCATAAGTGACATTGCTATATCAGTCTGTCCTAATCATACTAAGAATGCACCCTTGATAACAGCCCAAGCTGCTGATGAATTACTTGGAATTAGCGGTATTGCTGCATCATTTGTACTATGTAAGGTGAATGAAGGGGTATCAATAAGTGGAAGATCTCTGGGAGATATTAATGTCCAGGTAATTCTTGAAAAATTAGGTGGAGGAGGCCACATAACAGTAGCGGGAGTTCAGATTCCCAATTCAGATATTGAGCAGGCCAAAGAAATGCTTAAGGAGAAGATAGCCGAGTATTTAGAGGAAAATAAAGAACTGTAGGGGTCAGTAACCTGCACAATATCGGTTCACAACTTAGCCCTACTCTGTCATTCCGAGGAGCGGAGCGACGTGGGAATCTCAGACCTATAAAAATATCTTAATATCTTTTGAGTATTCCTTTTCCGTCTGAGATTGCCACGCTAAGTAGGATTTATAAGTATTGTATACCGCTCGCAATGACATGGGCGGGATGGTTGCAGCATTTTGCAAGTGACTAATATTAAATTGTAATAAGAAAACTCGTGATTAAAAATCATAGTAGTTAACGTAGTCGACGTAGGGATATTTAACGTGGACTACACTCAAAACTCGTGATGTATATTCGTAGTAGTTAACGTAGCCGACGTTAAGAAGAAATGCTATCGTTGTTCATGCAACTAAAGAAAGGAG
>DHFP01000127.1 GCA_002402315.1 Clostridiales bacterium UBA4821 | reverse complement strand
TGTTTGTTGTGCTATAATAGCCATTTAGGTATATTCATCGTCACAACCGGAGGTAAATTTATACCGTTAGCTTTCAACATAGGGATAGGATTTGTAATGATTGCAGCATTATTAATATTATTCATGCTTATTCTGACGTAATATCTACAAGAATTATTAAAATTGAAATACTGCCCTCGCTGTTATTTCTTGAACCTGTAGTTACAGGTGTAATGGCTTTCCTGTTATTACATGAGGCCATGTCAAAACCGGCATGCATAGGTTTGGCACTTATTGCAGCCAGCATATTTTGTACTAAATTATGTACGACAAAGCATACAAAAAAGGCCATTGACCAAAGTCAATAGCCTTTTTTTTGCGACAGGAGAAAACCATCCCCTATCGCAAAATTTTATTACTTTAAAGCTTCTATTGCCCTGTCACATACACTCTTTAGGTCAAAACCTGCACCATCACTCCCGGGGGAATTTGGATTTACTCCATTCGCCGGATTATTGGGATTCGCGCCATTCCCCGGCCTTGATCCTTGCGGCTGTCCCCCATTATTCGCATTCCCATCTCCCCTGTTTCTACCCATACCTCCAGGTCCTTGAGACATCAGCTGTTTTTGTTGTTCAGTAAGTACTAAATTAATCTCCTCAATTTTCTTATTAGCATATGCTTCATCTACTGTTTCTTTGGCTTTAATATCCTGTAACAATGGAAGAAGTTTATCTTTCTGTTCTTTTGTAAATTGTGCTTCACTCCTTTGAATCCGGGTAATACTCATAACTGACCTTGCGAGTTCACCCTCCGGACCTTGCATAAACTGTCTTCCAGTTGTTTGTGCTGTGTTCTGTTGGTTATCTGCCGCATTGTCAGTTTTCTTGGTATTACCGCAGCCTGCTGCTGCTCCAAGAGTTAATAATAAAGTTAATATTAGTATCCATTTTTTCACGCTATATCTCCTCCTATTTAACCCTTTGAATAGTTATTATCTTTATCAAGCTTTGGCTGCCCGTCTGTGTGCCTGAATATAACTTCACATAGCCAATATTGCCTGAAGTCAATTCACTCACCGACATTTTTACCGGTTCTGTTCCGGTGATGTCATAAACGGCAGCATTATTTGAAAGCTTATATATCTTGTTGTTTATCTTGATTCTTCTTGTATCTACCGCCTGTATTTCGTTCGAAGAGTCTTTGGGATTTAATGAAGCCATTTTTTGAAGACCATTTTCATCCTGTTCGATATAGACTACATCCTTTTTGTTATTGCCAAAAATGGTACTTGAATTATTAAATGTAACCTCTTCGCCGTTAATCATCAATGTATAGCTTGCAGAAGTATCTCTTTCCGATTTTTCCATCAGTATTCCATATTGCCCTGATTCTGTGAGGTTGTTTAGAACAAGCAGTTGAATATCATTGAATCCTCCGCCCGTCTCAGCATGGATTACCTTTTCCTTGAGCAATTCACCCGAAGGCATATCCTGCCAGTTAAGCCTTTTTATCTGGACCTCCTTGGAGTCATAATTATTTTGGACATCCAATATTACGGCATCCTGACCCAACCACAAGTCCCCAATCATTTTTTCACTTGCATTTATCCTTCCGGAAACAGGACTGCAAGTAATAGAGGTAATGTCTGCAACCTCTTCTTTAATATCATATCTCACAAGCTTGCCCTTACGGTATGTCTGGTCTTCATCAACTTCATATTCGGCTTTTGTACCATCAGTTTTATACAAAGTAACATAAAAAACCTTCTCCCCCGAAGTATCATCTTCGGTTGATATACTGCTTCCGGCATTGACAACAACAGCAATATTGGATATGTCTGTTGGGCTTGAAGAAATAACATCTACAATCTTGCCGGTTTTGCCGGTCAGTACCGTTATCTGGTCACCTATAGCAAACGCCTCGTTACTATCATTTAACTTTGAAGCAGCATTAGATGTTTCGATTTCCATCTCTTCCCCCAGGAGCTTGATCTTTTGAACTGTACTTTTGCTTGGAATGGCCTCATCATAGGTTCCTGTCTTTTTATCGTCGTACACAAGAATTACTCCCTGACCTGGCTTATATGGGTTTTTAACAAGATACGCAACATCAAAAGCTTTTATGTCCGAGAATCCGGCTTTTTGACCTTCTTTTATTACCGTAACCTTACTCTTGTCTGATATATCTATAGTCCCTATGTTTTTGTCGGTAATTCCTACATCCTTTTTAACAACCACAGGATCTGAGGATGGTGGATCAATCAATACTGCATAGTCATATAACTGCGCATTTCCGGTATTTAGGGCAAATGCTATAACCGCCCCTGTAGATACGTTCATCTTTATATCTTTAAAGATACTTTTTTGGCCATCGTAATAAAAAGTTAAATTGTCGGGTATATTCATCGAACTGTCTCCGTTCTTGCCGGAATAGGTTATACTGTTCCCCGAAACACTCTGAACAAATACGGTATTGGTATCCACCTCAATACTCTGGGTGGATATAATCTTGTTATCTGTGTCAACCAATACATTAAGCTTTTTACCTATGTATTTAAGTCCTTCAAAATTATTAGCCTTAAAATCGCCTATATCAGTCTTTATTATCCCTTTTGGCAAACTGCTGTCAAGGTCCCAGGAGTTTGTTACAATGACTGTTTTGGTTGAACCCATCCCACTTTTCTCTGCCATGGTTTGTGTGGAATCCTTTAGTTTTGTATTTAGTGTCCTTTCAAGCATAACTGCAAGCTGAGCCCTGCTCACCTTATCGGAAAATTTTAAATTAATCCCCCCGGTTATTCCCAAATCCTTTGCTTTTTCTATATAATTTTGAGGCCAAACACCCGGCATCTCTGAAGATGAGTATCCCAGGCTTCTAAGCAGTACGGTACATACCTGCGCAAAGCTCACATTTTCATTTGGTTGGAAAGTACCATCAGCATATCCGGTTACTATCTGCTCCTTTATAGCCACATTTATGTAACCTATTGCCCAGTTATTCGGTTTTATATCAGTAAATACGCTTGTTCCGCTATCAAGCGCCGCAGCATCGCCTGCCTTATCCATAGCAAGAACCATCATTTTTACAAATTCAGCTCTAGTTACACTATTGGATGGTTTGAAGCTTCCATCGCTAAAGCCTTTAATTATACCCATTTCGTTGAGATTCATTACTGCCTCGTAGTAATAGGAATTTGGAGACACATCGGAATATTGTGCAAATGCTGTCGGTATTAAGCTAAAAATTAAAATTAATATTGTTGCAAAAATAAACACTTTTTGTTTTTTGAAAAGCATTGGCTTTACCTCCTTTATTATTCAAATCGTAGTGCTTCTATAGGATTAAGTTTTGATGCTTTATTGGCAGGATATATCCCGAAGAATACTCCCACTGCCGCCGATACTATGAAAGATATCATTACTGATGTAGGAGTAATAGCTGGAGATAAAGAGACAAACTTTTTTACTACTTCTACTGCTAAAAAACCTAATAATATTCCTATCACTCCACCTGTGCAGCTGATTAAAACCGATTCAATTAAAAACTGCCCTAATATATCCTTTTTCTTGGCGCCTATAGCCTTTCTTATACCAATTTCACGTGTTCTTTCAGTTACTGAAACCAGCATAATGTTCATTATTCCTATACCTCCTACAAAAAGGGATATTCCGGCAATACATCCGAGAAATGTTGTCATTGTTCCGGTTACAGTACTAACACTGGAAAGCATATCAGCCTGATTCTGAACCCTGAATGCATCTTCATCATTATATGTACTCATCATGAATTGCTCAATCTTATACATAGCAGCATTAACCGAATCTGAAGATTTTGCCTGCACTGAGAAATTTCGGATTTGTGCAGACTTGGTCAACCTCTGGGCTGATGTAATAGGTATTATTATTTTATCATCTGTAGAATAGCTTGCTCCACTTGCCTTTTCCTCCAGTATGCCTACAATCTTGTATTTTTCTCCATTTATTTTTATTTCTTGATTTAAAGGATTAACCCCGCCGCTAAATATATTATTTATTGCTCCGGTACCTATAAGTACTACCTTTTGACGGTAATCAACATCCATCTGTGTAATATACCTGCCGCTCTGTATATGGACATTTCTTACAGTCTCATATTCGGGGCTGGTTCCTATCNNCTATCAAAGACGTTTCCCATGACTTATCACCGTATTTTATTGTTGCATTTCCACTGATAGTAGGTGCAACAGCTTCAATTTCACTGCTGTTCTGTTCTGCAAACTCGGTCAGATCTTTATAAGTAATATTTCTGTTGCTGTTTCGTCCTGTTATGGTAATGCTGATAAGGTTCGTGCCCATGCTCTGAATGCTGTCGCTTATGCTCTTTTTTGTGCCTTCTCCTAGTGATACAAGCGTTATAAAGGTTGCTACACCTATTATTACCCCCAGCATTGTAAGCATTGTCCTTCCCTTATTGCCCAGCATACTTTTCAAAGACATTTTAAAGGCCTGCAAAATTCCCATTTATCCGACCTCCTTGTCTTCAATAACTTCCCCATCATGTATTCTTATCAATCTTTTTGCCTGCATGGCAATACTATTGTCATGTGTGATCAATACTACTGTGTTACCTTGCTCATGCAGTTCTCTCAGCATTCTCATAACTTCAGTACCTGATTTTGAATCCAGATTACCGGTAGGCTCATCTNNACCCTCTGCTGCTGTCCGCCTGAAAGCTCTGACGGCTTGTGATGGATTCTCTCCGACAATCCTACACGTTCAAGCGCTTTTAACGATTTTTCCAGTCTTTCGGTTTTACTCTTCCCCTGATAAATCAAAGGCAGTTCAACATTTTCTACAGCTGTTAGCTTTGCCAGAAGATTGAAACCCTGAAATATAAAACCGATTAATTTATTTCTCATTTCAGCCAGTTCATCATCCTTAAACTTGCTCACTTCCCTGCCGTCGATGTAATATTCACCAGACGTCGGAACATCGAGGCACCCTATCATATTCATAAGGGTTGATTTTCCTGAGCCGGATGGTCCAATTATAGCTACAAATTCTCTGGGATATATTTTAATACTGATATCATTTAACGCTTTTAGCTCTACATCCCCCATTTTATAAACTTTACTCATGTTTCTAATATCAATTAACGGCGTATTATTTTCCACTATTACCACCGCCTGATGAAGTTCTGTTAGAACTGTCTGATGAACTTCTCCTGTAACTACCGCCATCCATCCCGGGAGACCCACCCATAGCTCCCCCCATACCTCCAAACTTCATTTGTTGGGCGTTGGTACTACTCGAACTGCTTGTTGCGACAGATACCAGCACAGTATCTCCCTCATTCAAACCACTTGTTATCTCTATCTCGTCATCATTATTTATACCGACGCTGATGCTTTTTACGGTAACATCTGGTCCGAGGGCCTTTAGCGCTGACTGCATTCTTGTATTATTATTCTTGTTTCTTTCTGTGCCGTTTGCGCTGTCCTGTCCTTTTGAATTATTATCTCCGGTGGATTTATCATCATTTCCTACCGAATCTTTCCTTACATATACCAAAGCCCGGTTTCCCATTTTCTGAACCGCTGTTAACGGCAGTGTTAGAACATTACTCTTTTGCTGTAATACTATCTCTGCATTTGCATTCATCCCAGCTTTTATCTTAGTTGGGTTTTGTATTTGTATTGTAATCGGATAAGTAGCAACTCCACTTTCCGAAGTGCCTTCACTGGCAACCTGCGTAACTATACCGGTATAATCCGCATTTTCAAGTGCATCAAAGGTAACGCTAGCTTTCATGCCGACAGCAATTTTATCTATATCAAGTTCGTCAATATCTATATCAAACTCCATGCTGTCATTATCTGCTATGGTTGAAATTACATCCTGCTGTTTAATAACATCTCCAGTCTTAATATCCTGTGATACTATCGTCCCGTTTCCAGGTGCAACTATCTTATAATCCTGCTGTTCATCCAACTGTGATTCCAACTGCGCCTGCAAGTCCTGGAGCTTTATCTGGCTTGATAAAAGCGTATCATTCAGATCGGAATTCTCAATATACATTATTTGCTGTCCTGCTTTTATCTGCTGATTTTCATGAGCATATATACTTTTTATGGTTCCACCCGGCTCACATTTTACAGTTCTTTTTTCGTAATACTCTACCATTGAACTATCGAGGCTCATTTGTCCGCCAATTGAAGCGCTAGCCTTAATACCTGATTTGATGGTTCCCGGATTATTGATAATTATTTCGGCATCACACGCCAATCCGCCGCCGTCAACCGTTTTCCCTTCTTTATTTATATAGCTTACTCTTCCTTCAACTGTTTGCATATAGTCCTGCAGGTAAACATCCGCTTTTTCACCAACATAAAAATTTTTTGCCTGCATCTTATTAAAAGTAACAGTAAATTTAAGTCTGGATGTATCAACCACACTGCATATTACCGCGCCCTTACTTACTTCATCGCCTATATTCCCTGACAAACTGACTATTTGACCGGAAATAGGCGCTTTAACCGTTGCATCCGAAATATTCTGTTTAGTTTCATTTAGACTGCGCTGAGCCTCTTCAATACTCAATTTGGTTCTCTCAATAGTTTTTGCAATGGTTGTATCATCAAATTCAATCATCAGGTCTCCAGCTTTCACTTTATCTCCTTCTTTGAAATAAACCTTTTTCACCGTACCGCTTATGTAAGGTGTGATTTCCTGCCTGTATGACTGCGTTACAGTACCACTGCCTGTTAACGTAACTGTAATATCTTTTTTTTGTACCTTATATTCAACTAACTTGCTTGAAGTTTGTTTTGATTTTTTGCTATTGAAATAATAAAATATAGAAAATCCGATTGCGAGTAATAAGATAAAAATCATGATTTTCTTGAGAGTAAGTATCTTTTTAATCTTTCCTATAATTTTCACATTAAATTCCCCCTAGTACAATATAGTTATAATCACACAGCAGCAGTTTAGCTACTGTAATTACCAAATCTTAATTGTTAACATAATATTTTAATTTCTCATTTCTAAACATCAAACAATTCTTTGGCTTCTTACCTTAGCCGTCCGCCAGCATGCTGTTGGCCTGATCCTTGACAATCATGTATAATAAGCTTCTGGACTCGGAGGGTTGTTG
>DHFP01000017.1 GCA_002402315.1 Clostridiales bacterium UBA4821 | reverse complement strand
TTAATAGGGATTTCGTCTTCATACAAAGAGACAAGATCTTCTGCAGTATCTGATATTCCAGTACTACCGAATCCATCTTCTCCTCTTTCAGTAGAATCAAGCTCTTCAACTAATTCTAATTCTACTCTTTCTATAGGTGTTATAATTAATTGTGCTATACGATCTCCAGGTTTGATAAATATATGACCAAAACCAGAGTTATATAATATAATTTTTATTTCTCCTCTATAATCAGAATCTATTGTTCCGGGTGTATTTAAAATTGTTAAACCCGACCATATAGCTAATCCAGATCTTGGTCTTACTTGACCTTCAAATCCTTCAGGTATTGATATATATAATCCAGTAGAAACCAATTTTCTTTCTTGTGGAGATAATTCACATTCTTCATTTGCTTGCAAGTCAAAACCTACAGATCCTTTAGTCTGATAAGTAGGTAAAGGATTATTTGACTTATTCACTATTTGCACTTTCATATTTAATTAGTGATTTTAATAATTTAATCGTTTGTTCTTTATCAAATACACTTATATAGTCACTAATATCTTTAACTTTATATAAGTCATACATACTAGAATCTATGAAGCAATATTCGATATTATATTCGCTGGCAAGTTTAGCGGCGCTATCTTTACCAGGTTCATCATTATCAAACAATATAACTATCTTTTTGAAACGATCTGATAAATTATTATAAATCTTGTAATTAAGTTTATCGTTTTCTGATTGTAGTGCAACAGCGTTATATCCTAACTCATGTAATACCATTACATCTTTTAAAGATTTAGTTAGTATTAATAAGTCGCCATCTTCTGGTAACTGTTCAAATCCTTGTACATCAAGTGTAGAACAATTAGTTCGCCATTTGTCTTTCTTGTATATAGAATAAGGCCTATATATTTTAAACTTATCAAATATTTTGTAAGCATACATAGGGCTATCTTTACTATATCTAAATGGCTGTAGCATATCATTTACCCAGAAAAATGTTATTGGATATACGTTATATTTTTTTAATGTCTCTTTACTGACTTGGTATTGTGACCAATACTCATCATCAGTCTTAGTAAAATTTTGTCTTTTAATAGAAATAGATTTTCTTATTCTTTCATAATACTCTCTAACCCTTATACCTTCCGGTGTAGGTACTATTATACCTTTTACGAATTTGTCGTAAATAAGTTTCAGAGCTTGTTTATTATGATATAAATCTTCTATTTCTTTTACAAAAGTAACAATATTTCCTGTTTTACCAGTTGATTGGTCTTTCCATAATAATGCTCCATTTGTAGATTTAAATACTCCAAATGAGGGATGTCTATCTTCCCTAAAAGGAGAAGACATTACCTGACCTACTTTAAATTTACTACCTAAATAGTGATGATACACATCATATTCAGTTATCTTTTTAAGTAGTTCTTCAAGACATAAATTTTCTATGACATTATTTGTATTGTAGACCATAATATAGCAGGGGGTGTTTCCACCCCCTAATTATATTAGAAAGGTAAGTTCTCAGCTGTATCAGAATCCATTGTCGGTTGGACATTGGCTCCGTATTCCCCAGTAGCATCTGCTACTTCAATGGGCTGTGCAAAAGGATTTACACCCGATGCAACCTCTACGTCTGGTCGGCCTTCTTTTACTACTTTATCCATAGCAGTATTTATTGAAAGTTTACTTTTAGTTACTTCCATTGTTTCAATAAAAGGTACATAATTTGGTAATGTGGTATAGTCATTAGAGTTAAGTACAACCTTAATTCTTAACTTCTTACCAACATGATTAGTTCCTAATATTTGGATAGATTTATTAACAAAATCTTCAAAATTTGTTGCCTCAAAGATAAAATTTTCTTCAGGTACAAACTTCGTAATTATATGTTTAAACCTCTTGATCTGATTTAATGTTTTGTTTTCAAGTTTTTCACGATCATCATCTGAGGGTTCATACTCAGTATGGATCAATATTTCTCCTTTATCATTTACAAAATGAAAGGCTGCAAACTTGTTACCTCTTTTTGATTCGCCATATACAATAGGATATTTGCCTTCTTCACTATGCTTAAGTTCTGCATTCTCATGGATACCAGGTCCCATAAAGTTGTTTGACCTGCTTTCCGAATTAATATCTTTTGTTACATTATACATGTGCGATATTTTTAAAATTCCTAATTATTTATTGTTAGCTAGTACTTTTCTTATGTGTTGTAAAAAAGTCTGTGCGTTGTTTGGTATAGATTCTTTCCCCTCGTCTATGAAAATAGGCGGGGTTTTAGCAGATGTCTTTCCATCTGATAAGAGATTTAATGTATATTCTCTTTTACCAGAATTAAGACTAACTTCTGCAAATAACACAATAGTAAAATCTTTTTCTACACCAGTTTTATTCCATTCATTGCCTTTAACAGCAATACGTCTTTCTGCAACGCCTTCTTCTGTTTCGACATTAGCCGAATGTGCTGCAACGATTATATCTTTTGGATATTTTTTAATAAGAAACATAAGTTTACCTATTTCTTCGTTATAGTAATTCCAGGTGTCGAAACCTTTTTTTATTTCTCTTGCTGTTTTAAGCAAGCTGTCAATGTAAGCGGAAAAACTGTCCAGTACCACTTCCGTAATCTCTGGGTTTTTGCCATATTCGATAAGTTTCTGATAAGTTTCCTGCCAACTGTTAGGAGTACAGTAATGTTTAAATTTGTTGATAAAAGGTAATGGTTTGCCTTCAGCATTTATGAATCCGCATGTGTTAGGATCCATATCACGAAAAGCCATTGTTTTTCCCTTACCAGACATACCTACTAAAGCTATCTGATAGGGTGTTGACATTTTTTGTTTATATTAATAGTCACTAGTTAAGTAACCGAAATTGCTCTTGGGTTAATTTCTTACCTCGGTAGCATATTCTTTGCTTTTGGAAGGCGGTGAATAATCTTAACCGTAGCCGTGTATAGCGACATGATTATTAATTAAGCAAGATATTCATTTCCGTAACGATCCATCTTAATGTAGAACACTGTTCCGTCTACTTCGATGAAATCACAATTGTTAAGGAAGCTGAACTTACGTTTGTACGTATTCCAACCGATCTTAACAAACCGTTCAAAAATGGTAATCTTCTCTTTAATTTCCGCCCTAAAGCGAATTACAGGCTTTACACGCCTTACGGGTTCCTGCACAATAACGCGGATTACTCCCTGTTCGTCATTATCAAGATCAAGTAAATTCTGTAATAATTCAAAAATTTGGTTATAATTCTTCATAAAGAAAAATGTATTTTCTTCAGGCACTAATGTTGCTAAAGGCGACCTTACATAACCATTGGTTAATAACTGTAAATAGTCTCTTTCAGCATAATAAGAAGGCTGAGGTACATTAAGTTCAAGTATTAAAGCATCTCCGTTTTGTAATGAAAGAATGGGGTGCTTTTGGTTCTTACGAACCTTTCTCTTTAATAAATTCTTAAACTGTGCCCAGCAACCTTGTTTCTTTGCCTGAGTTATATCGTCTAATATTATCGCAATTCTATTGTTCATAAATATACTAAAAAATTTGTTAATATTCGTCAATTCTGTTATACTTAAGATTATTTATAAAACTTAGTATTTTAGGTTCACCTTCCCTGATTTTTAGGAAATGCATGTATATTTTATTTTGTACAGGCCAATTATTTGGAGAATAACTTTTTATACCTAATAATTCAGGGCGGTGGAGGACAATTACGTAATCTGAGGCTTGGAATAAAGAATCAGATCCAAATAAATCACGTCTCATTGGAAAATGCATAGCTTGATTGGTTATCCTTTCAGACGACTCAATATCCCTATTCATTTGACTAAGTTGAATAACGGTAGTTTTACCGGTCTTCTTTACTTCCATAAAGACTTTTTGCAGGTTTGCCAAGGTTTCCCTTTCCTGTTCTCCTGACTTTCCACGAGTTAACAAAGTATGGTCAAGTATTACTACTAACCATTTATTTTTAGTCTTCTCGCTAAATTGAAATTTACGTATAGTATCATGTATCTGATCCACTGTGCATGGTACATCTACATAATATACGGGATAATGTTTTATATGTTCTGCTTCTTTTTCAATTACCTCAAATAAATTATCTGATACAGGATCTCCATCATATCCACTGGAATATAATTCTCCAGTAGTCTTAGTAAGTTTGTAAGATAGTTTCCTACCTACTTGCTTACTACTTAACATTTCAAAATTAAATGATAAGATTATGAGGTCTTCGCTCTTGTTCAGATCAACTAAATCGGTTTCTAAACTGTTTACAAAGGACGATTTACCACTACCACTAATACCAGCTATGGTCATAATGATATTGGGTTCAATTCCTCCCATAGTAGCATGATTAAATTTAGTCCACTTTGTTTTTAGTGACGTAACAATGCCTTTACGGCGATTGTCAATATACGACACTATTTCTTCAGCGGCCTTAGAAATATGCTTTAATTGTGGGGTTTTGTCGTTAGACAAGCGTTGTTCCATATCCCAGGTCTTTATTGGAAGTTAATACTTCATCAACTATATCTTCATACGATTGCCAGCCTTTGCTAGCTAACCATGTAAAGATTCGCTTCATATAAGGCATTGATCCGTTTCCTTCACGTTGCTTTATTTCAGCTTTCAGACATTTTATGATATGATTGTGTTTGTCTCTGCTACGGCCAACATAGCTCAGATATAAATTTTCTGCATTGACCAAATCAGTCCTTAGAAAATCGACTGTTCCATCTGTTCTGGTGACTTTTTGTGGGAATTCATTTACGAACTCTTTAAAAAGATTATCACCATAAACAATATTTTTTGCTTTTTCTGTTAACTTGCACTCTTCTACATTTTCTATTAAACCTTCTTTTAATAGGATATCTTTGGTATCTTTTGGAAAATAACCATCTAATAGATCCTGTTTTTGTTCAGCTGCTAGTAATAAAAAGATGTAATGCTCTAATCGAACATTAAGCTGCTTTATAGAATCTGTATTAAGTGTTATAAGCATTTTATCTCATGTAAGTTATTGTTTTATATAAGCTACAAGGTATCCTCTGTAATGACAAAGCCACTAATCGAGGTTCCATATGAACATCCAGTTCTGATAACAACAATTGAGCAATATTCCAATCAGACATATCCACAAATAATGGATATTCCTGTTTTAGTATTTCAATATATACTCTTGCATCTTCAATAGATGGTCGTTTCCTTCTAACTGTAACAAGGTCCTCAATCATTTTATGAGTACGTTGTTCTTCTTTCTTTTTGTCTTCTGCTTTTATCTGATGCAGAATTTCTCCTACTTTATCAGATAATAAAGACCTATATAATTGTTTGTTAGACATTTTAAAATAATTTGAGTTGTTTGTCTTCAATTTGATTGATTACTTTATATATTTCTGATATATAGTAATTCTTATTAACGCCGTACTGTTCAAATGATGTACTTTTATCTACATCGTTTAGTAACCTAACGTTAAATCCTACACAATAGTTAATCTTTTCGTCTGTTTTTTTATCAACTTTATATAATTGATAACCAGACTTTGATATATAGAATCGTACTGTATCTTGCAATGACATTCTCTTTAATTCATAATCATCTATATAATAAAGATAATTTTCAAATTTAGAGTCAATCTTTTTTGCAACACAATACTTTAATATATCATTACAATCTTTAACTGTTTCTTCTGGTTTAATACCATTAACAAAATAGTCATATAATGCTTTTGCAATAATAGGTTTGTCTACACCTTTTTCTAATTCCAT
>DHFP01000133.1 GCA_002402315.1 Clostridiales bacterium UBA4821 | reverse complement strand
AGCTTGCTGCCTTTAATACTATAGTAACCCCATCGTCACCATCTACCGCAATTGCTCCTGCATAAGCAGTTTTTGTATTGTCAGGATTACTTCCGTCTAATGTATAATAGGTCGACACTGCATCACCTGCAGGGGTTAATGTTACACTTTTTGCTGTGTTATATGCGCCGCCTGCCGGACTCACCGTTGGTGCTGCAGGCCCAGCCTTGTCGAATATATAGCTTTCAGTTGCGGCTGTTCCCTTGTTGCCTGCAGCATCATAGCTTGCTGCCTTTAATACTATAGTGATCCCATCGGCACCATCTATCGCAATTGCTCCGGCATATGCCGTCTTTGTATTGTCAGGATTACTTCCGTCTAATGTATAATAGGTCGACACTGCATCACCTGCAGGGGTTAACGTTACACTTTTTGCTGTATTATATGTGCCGCCTGCCGGACTCGCCGTTGGTGCTGCAGGCTCTACCATGTCAAAGATATAATTTTGAGTTAATACTGAACTAACATGACCTACAGCGTCATAGCTCGCTGCTTTCAACGTTATTGTTACTCCGTTTGCTCCGTCTACATTTATTGCTCCAACGTAAGCCGTCTTTGTATCATCCGGAATACTTCCATCTAATGTGTAATAAGTTGACACAGCATTGATAGCCTGGATTAATGTTACATTTTGTGCAGCATTGTATGCCCCACCAGCAGGGCTTGCTGTTGGTGTAGCAACCGGATTGCTAAAGTAAGACATAATACCAATAGAACTTTTCGATACTCCTAATGAATCGGTTGTTCCCTGCCAAATAACTGTAAATTCATCTTTTAGAAGATAAGGATAAGTTTGATTATATACACCAGATGTTATATCTTCAGATTCACTCCATGTACTTCCGTCATATTTGCTGTAACTTATTTGTGTATATGTTGTTGATAAAGCATTTTTACCATACCACACCACATATATATTATTACTTTCATCCACTGCTATTGATGAATCAGATTGATTATAATTACCTGATGTTAAATTTTCAGATCCACTCCATGTAGTTCCATTATATTTGCTATACTTTATTTGTGAGTAGGTTAGTGATGCTGCATCTGTTCCATGCCATGATAAATAAATATTATTACTACTATCAACTGTTATTGACGGATTATACTGATTGAAGTTACCCGATGTTATATCTGCAGGTCCACTCCATGTACTTCCGGTATATTTACTATATCTAATTTGATTATACGTTGAAGATGATGCGTTAGTTCCATACCATGCCGAATAAACATTATTATTGCTATCAACTACTATTGTAGGATTATACTGATTATAGCTGCCTGACGTTAAATTTATCGGTGTGCTCCATGTACTTCCATTATAATTGCTGTATCTGATTTGATTATAAGTTGAAGATGATGTGTCAGTTCCATACCATACTACATATGCATGATCATTACTATCCATTGCTATTGTAGGATTATACTGATTATAGCTGCCTGACGTTAAATTTATTGGTGTGCTCCATGCACTTCCGTTATATTTACTATATTTTATTTGAGTGTATGTTGTTGATAGTGCATCAGTTCCATACCATACGGCATATACATTATTTAAGCTGTCTATTGCTATTGATGGCTTACTTTGTGCATAGATTCCTGTAGCTTCTATTGGTATTTCAGCTCCTGATATGTCAAAGGATGTTCCATTCCAGTGTTTCCAAGTCTGTCCTCCATTATCACTCTTTCTCACAAAGATATGCTGATATCCATTGTATGTAGCTGCATATGCAACATAATAATTACTTGAATTGTCTTTTACAATTGCTCCTGGCGAGGAAGCATCCATTGCAACTCTGTTTTTCTGCTCTCCAGTTGACGAAACTGTCAGCGTCAGACAGCTTGTGCTTGATGATAATTTATTTATATATCCGTTTTTTGCGACTGCAAGAACAAATATCTGATACGGCTCACCACTTACAATTGGCATACCTGAACTATCCTGTGATGTTTGAGCTAGTGATACGGTATGAATACTTCCATTTCCACTTGTGGAAACACTAAAATATTTTGAACCGGTTAATATTTCCGCTTCATTTTCACCAAAGACTCCTGAATCTTTGCTTTTAACAAGTATAACTCTATATTCATTGATATTTGTCTCATCAGAGGAACCGTTAAATGTAACCTGAACATCCCGGCCATCTGCATTGTCTGAAATATCAGTTCCTGTTATAGCTTCTGCCGATGGTACTACAAGACTGCAAGCCATAATTCCGGCAGTACTGCTTGATACACCTGCTGAGCTGGTAGTTCCCTGCCAAGAAACAGTAATTTCTCCTTTAACAAAAGACGGATATTTTTGATCGAAGCTACCTGATGTTACATTTATTGGTGAACTCCAAGTACTTCCATTATATTTGCTATATCTTATTTGATTAGTCGATTCTGATGCTGCATTTTTTCCATACCAAATCGAATATACATTATTATTGCTGCTATCCACTGCTATTGTAGGGCTATACTGATAATAACTGCCAGACGTTATATTTGTAGCTCCACTCCATGTACTTCCATTATATTTACTATACCTTATTTGTGTATAGGTTTGTGACGTTGTATCAGTTCCATGCCATACCGCATATACATTATTATTTCCATCTACTGCTATTGATGGACTATATTGAGTATAGTTGCCTGATGTTATATTTGTAGCCCCACTCCATATACTTCCGTTATATTTGCTATACCTTATCTGATTATATGTTGGTGACATCGTATCAGTTCCATACCATACCGCATATACGTTATTACTGCTATCGACTGCTATTGACGGACAGCTCTGGAAATAATTGCCGGATGTTATATTTAAAGGTGTACTCCATGTGCTTCCGTTATATTTGCTATATCTTATTTGATTATATATTGCTGATGCCGCGTCATTTCCATACCATACCGCAAATATAGTATTAGTATTATCTACTGCTAAAGATACATACGCTTGATTATAGTTCCCGGACGTTATATTTACCGACTCGGTCCATATGCTTCCATTATATTTGCTGTACTTTATCTGCATATATGCTGCTGATGATGCATCAGAGCCATGCCACATAACATATACATTATTGCTGCTGTCTACTTCTATTGCAGGTCTGCTTTGTGAATAGTTTCCTATAGATTCTATCGGAACCTCAGGATTGCCTGAAAATACAAATGAAGATCCATCCCAATACTGCCAGGATATTAAGTCTGAACTCTTTCTTACAAAAATATGTGAATATTCATTATAAGTTGCACTATAAGCAACATAATAATTTCCTACTCCGTCCTTAGCTATTGCCTGAAAAGTTGTTGCCGCTGTGACACTGCTTGGCACAACTGAAGATATCTGTGCATATATATTTGCCGTTCCCCAAAAAAATCCAAAGGTAGCAATTGCCGCTGAAATAAGTATTGCTTTATATAATTTTCTCATATAATTCCCCTTGATATGCTGGTATATGACACATTTTCAAACCAATCCAAATATGAAATTAAATATTATTCTATATGAATTTATCTACTTTGTTTCTTCAGGTTTCTTTACAATCGATGATATGGAAGTTGGAGCAGCAGTAACTTTCTTTGGCTTCTTTTTCTTTTTATCATCTTTTCTAATACTTTTGTCTCCCATCGAAAACACCTCCTTTTTTAAAGAGAACACCTCCGGGCAAAACAATCCCGTATTTTTCTCAATTAGTAGTAACTTATGAATTTATAAATGCTTAAGATATAAATTAGCTTTTGATACTCTACCCATACGATACATAATATTTCATAAAAAAACAAGTGAAAACAAAAATAATTCATCTATATTTCCCCTATCTTCTGTTTTTTTATGGACATTATTCCAGGATATTTAAGATACCGTTAATCGCATATAGTGGAAGGTTAGTTAGCCGCTCCTCTTTTCTATAATCGGACATTGATGTGCGAATTACATACTTTGGCTCGTACCTTAAACAGTAACTTTTCAAGCTTTTAGCTTGTAGGTTTTCAGCCGCCTTTACCTCAAGCGGAACAATAGCCATTCCACTTTGGAAAACAAAATCAATTTCACCGTTTGACTTTTCAGCACTCCAGTAAAAAGGTGTTATATCCTTATTGGTTATTAACTGCTGAAGTACATATTGCTCAGTCAATGCTCCTTTAAATTCTTCAAAAACTCTGTTGCCCTCTAAAAGTGATTTTATATCAAGACCACTCATAGCTGATAGTAAGCCTACATCTAAAACAAACAGCTTAAATGCATTAAAATCTTGGTATGCCATAAGCGGCATACCAGGCTTTGTTATCTTACCTACTTTGTAAATCAAGCCACAGTCAAGAAGCCATTGCATTGCAAGCTCATACTCCCTTGCTCTTGCTCCTTGACGAATAAGACCATATACAAACTTTCGGTTTTCCTTTGCAAGCTGAGCTGGGATTGATGTCCAGAGCATTCTTATTCTTGGAACAGCTTCATTTGGAGCATGCTTTGAAAAATCCTGCTCATATGCCATAAGTAAACGATTTTGCACTTCACGAACAACAGTATAATCCTGTGTTTCAATAAATCTGCTGACTGCCTCAGGCATTCCACCAATATAATAATATTGCTTTAAAAGGTCAATGTATTTACCCTTAAAGCTTGTAATAAGCTCAAAATCTTTATCTTTTAAAAGGCTTGTTAAATTTTCATTTCCAGTAGCATTCAAAAATTCTATGAAGCTTAGCGGATACAGCTCCATAAAATCAACCTTGCCCACAGGAAATGATGTTCCGTGATGGAGTGCTACACCAAGTAATGATCCTGCAGCAACTATATGATACTTCGGTGCATTCTCACAAAAATATTTTAATGAGGTTAATGCTCGAGGTACCTCTTGTACCTCATCAAAAATAATTAGTGTATTATTGGCTTCTATTGTAACACCCGATTCAATTTGAAGAGATGTTATTATTCGTGAAATATCAAGATTACCACTAAATAAGCTTTCCATTCGTTCGTTATTATCAAAATTTATATATGCAAGCTTTTCATAATGTGTTCTCCCAAACTCCTTCATAATCCAAGTTTTGCCTACCTGTCTTGCTCCACGGATTATTAAAGGTTTTCTATGATCTCCATCTTTCCATTTAATTAAATCTTTAATGGCCTCTCTTATCACAAATAACACCTCCAACAATAATATAAACAAAGTATATCACTATTTTCACGAAAGTCCACGAACTTTATGTGTTTTAATACATTTATTCAGCTCAGTTAATTATCAACCCAACATCAAATCAAAACTCCAGCACTTTCCCATTCCAAAATAAATATATATACTTCTCCTTGACCTTCTTCCCGGTCAACATTTCCAGTGCCCTGGCATAATAGTTAATCTGCACCCTGTACCTCTCCCTAATCATCTCAGTCTTACCTGCCGGCACATAATCCGTCTTATAATCCAGCAGCACAATACCATCCGCTTCCTCAAAGTAACAGTCGATAACGCCCTGAAGCAGCAGAGTCTCGCCTCGGCACGCCTCGTCCCTCATATCCTTGTATAGCTCATGACAAGGTATCTCAATATTAAACGGCACTTCTCTATTTACGCTTTCTGAAGCAATCATCCTCTTACCCAAAGGCGAACCAAGGAATCTACTGATTCTGTTCACATCTACACTTTGTGCCTGTTGTTCGGTCAATAAATCCTTTGCAACCATTTGGTCAATCTGTGCTTTAATATCCTCTTGATGATAATTAAGCCGTTGCATAACAAAGTGTAACGCAGTACCTGCCTCAGCAGCACTCAAGCCCTTCTTTTCCTCAAGGAACTTAGGTCTCTTGACCAGAATCGGCAGATATTCCGGAAAGGCTCCAGCCTCACCCGCAAGCTCTGCATCAAATCTTCTTTTCAATTCGGTAACCGAAACCTTGGCAGGCACCTTAGAAGTCTTTGTATAGGCATAATCCCAGCTCAACCACCTTGCGATTTCTTCCGAAAACTCAAAGTCTTCCTTTGAAGCCTCAACGCTATCCAGCCACTGAATGAATTCGCTTTCCTCTTTCTCCTCTGCAGCCTTGCTGCTTAAGATATCACTTTTATTCCACACCCTTACACGCCAAACAGAAGGGTCATCCAACTGTTGGCTGTCGGCTATTAGCTGTTGGCTATTATAGTCACGCAAGCTGCCACAGTCTTTGTGTCTGAGCAGAGCTGGACCAATCCAGTCAAGATATCTGATGCCCTTCAGCATTTCATATTCCGGAAGTTTTTCATGACCACTAGCAGCACCTCTTGACCATTTCGCTACAGCTTTCGAAACATCACCTACCACTCCAGTTATAATCAGCTTTTCACGGGCTCTTGTTAGGGCAACATAAAGGATTCGCATTTCCTCAGACAGCGTCTCCGTTTTTATTTTCTCTCTGATAGCCTGCTTTGGAGCAGATGGATATGAAAGTCGTATCTTGTAATCCACCACATCAGGACCGAAGCCCAATTCCTGATGGAGCAAAATGCTTTTATTCATATCCTGCAGATTAAACTTCTTTCCGCAGCCGGAAAGTATCACTACAGGAAATTCCAGCCCCTTACTTTTGTGAATACTCATGATGCGTACTACATTATCATTCTCACCAAGGATTTTGGCACTTCCCATATCACCCTTACTGCCTTTTAACTTATCAACAAAGCTGATGAAGTTGAATAACCCCTTGTAGCTGGTTTCTTCAAATTGTCTTGCCCTCTCAAACAGGATTCTCAAATTCGCCTGCCGCTGCTCTCCTGCCGGCATGGCTCCCACCATCCCGTAATAGCCTGTTTCATTATAGAGAAGCCACAGGAGCTGATCGGTTGACATATACAGCGACATATCCCTCCATCTTTGAAGGTTCTTCATAAATGCAGCTGCCTTTTTAAAAGCATTGCCCTGTTCACACTCCATCAGCTTCAGCAATGCGTCAAAAAGCGACGCCCTCAGGTCCGCAAGTCTCAGCTCGGCCAGTTCATCTGTAGAAAAGCCGACTATAGGAGAACGAAGCACCGATAGCAGCGGAATATCCTGAAGCGGATTGTCAATAATCTGCAACAGTGACAGTATCACCTGAACTTCAATTGTTTTAAAGAAACCTGTACCGGTATCGGCAAAGACCGGAATTCCTTGCATGGAAAGCTCTTCCATAAACATATCCGACCAATTCTTTGTGGTACGCAAGAGAATAACAATATCTCTGAACTCTACTTTCCTATACTCTTTCCTGCCTTTGTCAAAAACGCAGAAGTTCTTACCATTCTCATCGGGCAGCATAAGCTCATGGATTCTTTTAGCCACAAGTCTTGCCTCACATTGGACATTATCCAGTATTTCCTCATCTTCCTCCGACCCTTGGTCGTCTTCCTGCAATTCTGCAGCATCCTCCTCTGAAGAAATAGAATGGTCTGTGCCTCCGGTCTGAATGAGAAGAAGCTCTGCTTCTCCCCCAATTATCGAGGTCTCCATTTCATTCACAGCAAATACAGCCCCAGGATTCAAGGCTTCGGTATCGGTATAGCTTAATTCACCCACACTGACTGACATAATCTGCTTAAATATAAAATTAACAGCATCCACAACTTCCTTGCGGCTTCTGAAATTTTTAAATAATAATATCTTCCTGCAGGAGCTTCCCTTGTCCATAGAATATGTATTGTATTTATTCATGAACAGCTCAGGCTTTGCTTGTCTGAAACGGTATATACTCTGCTTTACATCCCCCACCATAAAAACATTTGGCTTATCGGTATCAGCTTTAGAAATCATACTGATCATGATTTCCTGCACCATGTTGCTATCCTGATACTCATCCACCATAATTTCAGCATAGCGTTCCCTATAGCAAAAAGCTGTTTTGGATGGTCTGAGCTTTAAGTCTTCTCCTTGCTCAGACAAGATTTCCAGACAGAAGTGCTCAAGATCATTAAAATCCACTACCGACTTTCGGCTCTTTTTTTCCGAATATCTTTTTGTAAATTCTGTCACCAGATTTGCCAGACATTTCATCATTGGATAGAGGGTTTTCAGATCCTTCAAGGTTTCATTAGAATCTGCCTGAATTATTTTGTCTCGAAGCTTTTTAATTCTTGTCTTTACATCATCCCTGATTTTCTTTACATATTCCTGCTTCTCCTTGTCAACCTCCTTGCCGCTGTGAGGAAGTGTCGTAAACTCCAGGGCTTGCAGTGCATTAAAAAGCCTATCCCAGGATGGTGAGTTTTCCAAGGATGTTTCATGAAGAGAATTATACTCTGTCAGATTAAGTATGGAGTCAATATTATTAAGGTCTTCTAAATAAACAGCCTGATATTTTTCAAGCCCTATCGCAAGCCTGAGAACCTCAACCGCATGGGTCAGCATTTCCTTCAAGCCCGCAAGCTCAAGAGCAACAATATCCCCTTGGGCAACCAGTCTGGAAAATCGTTCTATTACAGCATGCATAAAGGTTCCAACATCGGGAGGACTCAAGCGGAATACCTTCCTATCCCTCGCTCCCAACCCATACTGAACATAAAAAGCAAAGGGACATGCCGTATATTTCTCCAGCCGTGACACACTGGAATAGGCAGGTTCTCCGTAAAGAGCAGCAATTTTGTCACTACTAACCGGCTGTGCAAGATTTTTATACTGAAAAGCAGTCCTCGCAGCCAGACATTTTTGTTTCCACTCGTCCTGTGCCGCATACCAGCGGTATACACCCTGCCATAAAGGCGGTATATTCTTCCCGTCAGCCCTTTGACGTAAAACCGAAACCATAGTTTTAAATGCAGAATTCCTTCCGGATATCAGCCCCGCTTCATCCAATCCGGATTCAGCTTTTAAAATATTGCTGGTTTGAGAAATGGCCGGAAACAGCTTTCGGAGCCTCGAAATAATCATGGAAGGACGAAGCGTTCTGCCTTCATTATCGGCAATAGACCAGCTGATCCTTAAATAGCTTCCAGCCGTAGTAAGTGCCCTGTAAACCAAATATTGTTCGTCAAAGACTTGTGTCTTTGCGTCACTAGCCAGCTCAATTCCTGCATTGTTCAAAATTGCCCGATCCTGATCTGATAGAATTCCTTCCTCAACTGCCGAGGATGGGAATACCCCATCATTAACTCCGAGGATATACAATGCTTTAATTTCATGACTTTTTGAACGCTCCACACTCCCTACCAGCACCTGATCCAGAGAGACAGGTATCAGCCCTGCTTTGTATTCATTGAATCCGATTTTTAATACATTGGAAAACCGTTCTATACCAAAGGTTTCATCTCCCATAACTTCTACTGCCTGATCAAAAATCTCCATGACAATATTCCATACTTGGGAATACTCGGTTGCAAGGATCAGGTTTCCACTATTTCTGAAATTCTCAATATTAACTTCTATTCTCTCGGGTACACCAATACTGCAAAGAAAATCATATAGAGCTTCGCAGAGTTCAGAGACCATCTTTCTGCCTTTTGTTTTTTTTCTGAATTCCAGAAGTGGTCCCGAAACCTCTGCTCTGATTTTGTTGATTTTTTCAAGCAGACTGCTTTGCACCTCAAGTTCTCTTTCGTCAGGAATAAGGTCAGGGCTCATATTCCAGTCAAGCTCATTTGTCCATCGGCTGCCTCGTATGCCACAGGCAAGAACATAGTTTTCAAGCTGGTCTATACTGCTTCTGTCAACACCTGTCAAGCCGGATTTCAGGTATCGAAACACTGACTCATAGGACCAATTTTCATTAAAAATATCCAGCATAGAAAGAATCAATCTCACCAGAGGATGATTTGTAATGTCTATTTTCTTATCAATAAAGCAAGGGATATTGTATTCTGCAAAAATAACTTCAATCAGCTTTTCGTATCCGGCTAAGTTTCTTGTAACCACGGCAATGTCACGGTAACGCAACCCTAAATCCCGGCACTGACCAACAATGTCCCTTGCAGCAGCTTCAATCTCCATAAAAATATTAACAGAAGAAAAAAGTGATATGTCTTTTGTCTTTTCTACATAGCTTTTATATGGATAAGCATTCAAATTTTGTTCAAGATGAGATAATTCAGGACTGCTCTTGAAGCGAAACAATGGTGTATCATTCAGGTAAATAGCCGGCTCTATTTTTAAATCATTCTCCTTTGCAATACTGTTAAGCTTTCTATAGGCACCTTTAACAGCTGAAAAAATGTCAATTCCGCCCGAAGCTCCCTCACTCTCCATGCAGTCTATACAGAAACTGATATTGACCCTCTCCGCCTTTTGCATAAGCCGCCCGATAATCTTGAATTCCTGGGGGGTAAAACCAGCAAAACCATCAATCCAGATTTCCGCACCATCATAAAGAGTTGCTGAGGCAAGTTTTTGCGAAGCGATGGTCAGGTCATCATCTGAATCCCTGTACCGTTCTGCAAGGGTCTTTTCAAAAGCAGCATAAACAGCATTGAGCTCATTAAGCTTATCCTTCAAGGGATTTTCTTCCTCAAGACCTTTAGCCGCATTCTCTAGAGCAACTGGGGTTATGCTGTATCTTTTTAACTCGGTAATCAAGGTTGACAACGTGTTTACAAAGCCTTGACGGTCTGCAGATTTCCCAAACACCTTAAAGCTATCCCGCATTTTGTCCAGAATTCTGTAAATAATCATGCATTTACCTGCAGAATGGATGTGTGGATAAGTGATGCCGCCCACCTCATTGAAAACTCTGAAGGCCAAACGACGGAAGCTCAGGACTTCGGTTTTGAGAATACCGCCTGTTTCAAGCACAGTGATCAGATCTCTTTCCGCTTGAAAGGTGAACTGCTCCGGGACAAGCAGGACTAAAGGCTTGGTGCTGCCGTCAGTTATTCTTGACTTGATTTCATTAAGGCAAAAGCGAGTTTTTCCACTACCGGCCCTGCCGTATATTAACCTCAAACTCATACATTTGACTCCGTTTTCTATGTATTTCTGCATTTTCATGTACCATACTTTTTGGGAATGGATACTTATAAGATGCCTGACCTCTGCTATGTGCACTAGTTTCTTGGAGTATACTATGTAAGTTATTTTTCACGCTAAGCTCATATTTTCATCTCGTACTAGTACTTATACTTATACTAACATTTACATTATACACAAAATAAGTGCCAAGTAATTAATTTCTTTTGCGACTAACAAAGTTATATTTTCAATTTTATCTATCCTGGTCTTTGACAGTTTAGTCTTTGACAGTTGAATAGATAAAAAATCCGCGAAAGCCTTTGATATAGGCAGGTTTAGTACCATAAAAGTGTCAAGCTCAGGATTATACCACACAACAGTATAGCTGCAAACAGAATTATTACCAGTAATATCTTGTTTATAAAAATGCAAAAAAAATGCCCACCTGAAGGTGGACTACTTACTAATGCTAAATGTGCCCGATCACCTTTAGCATTAATAAGACTAAGCCCACGTCAACCATGATGTAGGCAATTATTGTTTCTGTTTTTCCACAGATTACCTTGTCGATCTGCGGAAAATAGAAACTATTCGCAATAACAACGACAACAGCAATCAATATCCAATGTGCCAAGTCGTTGCAAAGGGGCCTCCAAGCTAACAGTAGCGCCAAAATAAGATAACCCATCGAGCTCACGTCCCTTCTAATTTTTTATACGTTAACGAGAAGTTGTCTTATCTGCAAGACATACTTCTCGGATTTTTCCGTCCCCCGAAGCCCAATTGGGCAACAAGAATAATATAAGATAAAACTTTAGTAATTACCAAAGTTTTATAAAAATAAAAAAATAGATCGACCTCCTTATTAATTTATAAGGTTATTTCCAATCATATACTTAACTCTTATTCTCGGAAATAACCTCAAACCTTTTTTGTTTATAAAATTATAGTTACCTATATTTTTACCATCTTTTGTATACTTTTGTCAAATAATTCTCGGAATTTTAATATCTTTTTGTTTTTAGGTTGTTACTATTCAGAGATAAGAAATAAATGACCCAGTCCCCAAAAGTTAGACACTTAAAACTCAAGCATTCTTCAAATTCCATAAAATTACTCAATATTTCGTTTTGACGCAAATTTTTTTGAATTATAATGAAGCGTAGCGTAATGGAGATTCAAAAATTTGCGGCTGACGCTGTATACACCTCAATATACCAAAATATAGCCACCTTAGCTTCTTCACGAGTTTTAAAATATTGGTCGTTGAGCCATTCCTGTTTGAGTTTGCCCCAAAAACTTTCCATCGGAGCATTATCCCAGCAGTTACCTTTCCGACTCATCGAACAAATAAAACTATTATCTTTAAGGAGTTTTTGATAATCATTACTACAGTACTGACTGCCTCTATCTGTGTGTATTAGAACATTTTGAGGTTTGCCTCTACAACATCTTGCCTGATTTAAACACCTTATCACCAGATCTTTTGTCATTCGCTCGCCCATCGACCATCCAGCTATTTCACGACCACATAAATCAAGTATTCCTGCTAGATAAAGCCATCCCTCATCAGTTGCAGCATAAGTTATATCACTTACCCATTTTTGATTTGGTTTCTCAGCTTTAAAATCTCTGTTTAGTATATTTTCAGCCACAGGAAGATTATGTTTTGAATTTGTTGCAGCTTTATACTTCTTTACAACTTTCGATTTTAGGCCGTTTTCTTTCATGATTTTTGCAACCAATTTTCGGTTTATTGGCTTTTTTGTTGTACTCAGGTTTTTAGTGATTTTAACTGATCCAGGTATTCTTTTATTATCATTAAATTCTTTTATAACCAACTCTGTAAGTTCCTTTTTTCTTTTACTTCTGTTCGTCTCTAATGCATAAATGGGGACGTTTCTCAATTATTGCTAGGCTTTGGCTAGAAATATTACAGAGGACATTTCCGATCGGAAGCGTCCCCAAAACCTTTAATATTTTCAATTTTATCTATCCTTGAAAGTTTCTTCTTAATGCAAAAGTTAAGAAGAAAAAAAATGCTGAAACAAGAACAATTGTTGCACCTGATGAGGTATTCAGGTAATAAGAAAGCATCAATCCCGTAACACCTGAAACAATGGATATTGCAACCGCCGCAAAATGATACTGCCTCACATTTATTGTTATATTTCTTGCGGCAGCAGCTGGCAGCACCAAAAGAGAATTAATTATTAATAACCCCACCCATTGTATGGTAATAGTTACCACTACCGCTATTGCACAGGTAAACAAGGCTTCCGAAAACAAAGTATTTATTCCCTTACTGGCTGCAAGTGACTGGTTTATACTGACCATGAGTACCTTATTGAAAATCAGAATCCACAATAAAATAATTGCGATGAATACAATAAAAAGAAGGACTATCTCAGCAGCTGTAATACTTAGCAAGTCTCCTATTAAATAAGATGAAAATTTATTAAAGCTTCCTCCATAGGACATGATTACCAGACCCAATGCTACTGCTGTTGATGAAAATACTCCTATGATGGTATCGGTTGAGGTTTTGCTTTTATTTTTGATTATGGTAATTGTGATAGCAAATACTACCGAAAAAAGGGTTGCCGCCCATACAGGCTTTACCCCTCCCACCATGGCACCCAAGGCTATTCCGGTAAATGCTCCATGTCCCAGAGAATCTGAAAAAAAGGCCATGCGGTTGCTCACAACCATAGTACCCAGTATCCCAAAAAGAGGAGTAACCAGAAGAACAGCCAAAAGGGCATTTTTCATGAACAAATGCTCTGTCCATTGGAAAGGAAGGATGAAATCTATAAGTATGTACCACCAATCAAGCATCAGTTGTTTCTCCTTCATTTTTATCAGGCAATGTTTTATCTGCCAGACTCTTGTACCATGACAGACCAAAAAGCTTTATGGTTTGTTCATCATTAAATACCATCTGAGGTGTACCATTACTCACTACAGTTCTATTTAGAAGTATTACCCGGTCAGCATACTTCGACACCGGAGCAAGGTCATGGGATACCAGAATAATGGATAAATCATATTTTTTTCTTAACTCTGAAACGGTATTATAAAAAAGTTCAAGTCCATTTTGGTCAATACCTGATACAGGTTCATCCAGAAGCAGCAAATCAGGAATTGGATCTAACGCCAGTGCAAGCAGCACCCTTTGAAGCTCTCCTCCCGATAGTGCTCCAAGCCTTCTGTTCATAAGATGCTCAGCCTTTACTCGCACAAGGCTTTCATAAACCATGTTTTTCATTCTTTTAGATACTGTGAGCCATGTAGGAATTCTTGTTCTGCATGCTACAGAAAAATCAAGTACACTTGCAGGTGTACTCAGATCAAAACTAAGGTGTTGTGGAACATAGCCAATCAATGGGTTACCGCTGTGCATCCCTTTTGCATCCATGAATTTCAACTCGCCGGTATGCTTTGTTTCTCCAAGAATCGCCTTTAGAAGCGTACTTTTACCTGCTCCGTTTGGACCTATTATAGCTGTAAGCTCTCCACAATGTATATGTAAGCTTACATTCTCTAGTATTTTGTTTTTTCCAATGGTAACGCTAAAGTCTTCAATCCTGGTGCAACACAGTCCACAGCAGTTACTATTACATTTTGCACAATTGTGCCTGTTGTTCTGCATTATTTCAACGCCTCTTTAAGAGATTTTAAATTCTGCTCCATAACATTTATATATCCATCATATGCATCAGGTTTTGCATCTCCGGTTACAGCGGGGTCAAGTCTGTAGACCTTTGCACCGGTTTCACCGGCTATCATATCTGCAGCTTTCGCAGGATACTGTGGTTCAGCAAATAACGCTTTAATTTTGGAATCCTTTACAATCTTAATGGTGTCCTCAAGTTCTTTAGGGGATGGAGCGATACCTGGCTCTCTTTCAATAATAGCAGCTATATTAAGGCCAAATTCCTTTGCGAAGTAAGGGAATGCCTCGTGGAAGGTTATAATATTTTTGTTTTCTATACCCTCCAATGACTTGTGCATTTTATCTTTTAAAGCTTCAAGTCTTTTCATATAAGCATCTGCATTGCTTTTATATTTTGATGCATTTGCTGTATCTATGGCAGCGAGCTGTTCTGAAATGTTTTTTACTTGAATTATTGCATCAGATATGCTTACCCATATATGTGGATTTTCTTCTCCATTATCATCCTTAATTAGTTCTATGCCTTTGCTGGCCTCAATAATTTTAAGATCTTTCTGCTGATTTAAAACCTTGTCCATAAAGGCTTCCATACCCGCTCCATTTATAACAAAAGCATTTGCTTTTTCAAGTGTTTTAAGATCCTCCGGCAAAAGCTGGTAATCGTGTAAACAGCCCGTCTGAGGTTTAGTCATATTAATGACCTCAACTTCTGAAATATCTTTTGTAATATTGATTGTAGAAATGTACATCGGATAAAATGAAGTTACAATAGTGAATTTCTTTCCGCTCTTATCACTATTAAATCTTTTTTGATCGTCAGTACTCTTACCTTGTCCACATCCACTTAACACAATAATGCTTATCAGCAAAAAAGAAAAGAATTTAATTAATCTTGGGTACATATCAATACCTCCACGAATCATAATAATAATAATTTGCATTTATATTGTATATTAATTTAAAAAAATCAATCTCCCATAGAAAGCTGATGCCCCTTCTCCAATCTCTGTATTTGCTGTTCTCCCTTTTCAGCCAATTCTTTAAATTGATTAATTGTTTCTTTCATTTTAGGAAGTGCTTCCTGTTTATATTTACTGATATCATCTATTGCTGACATGATATCTAAAAACGAGTTCTTTAACGTTTCAACAGATATGTTTGTTTCCATTGATTGTTTATGTATTTCTGCTCCCTGCTCCTTCAGCATTTTTGATGTTCCGCTTATTAATTGATTTGTGGTTGCATTTAACATTTCTATCTTCTTTAATACAATTTTTTGATTATAAAGAGCACTTGCAACAATTGCAGCAGTTTTCATTGCAGAAATTGTTACATTTTTTACACGATCTACGCCTCTGATAAGTTCTTTATTGTTTCTTATTACTACTTCCATTGCAATTATTCCCTGATGGTTTACTACAACCATTTGCTGCATATCCATTATTCTTTGCCGTAATGGGAATTGAATTTCTTCTGTGACAAATTTAATTTTTTCAGCGTCTTCATTTTTTGACTTAGCTAACTCAATCTGATTAGTTATACTCTGATCCATCATCGCGCCAATTTCTATTTCTTTTGTAAGTTTTTTTGTTAAGTTCCTCAATGATTCCTGCTCGATTTCTAATGTAGTATTATCATTTTTTAAAGTTATTTTACCTTTTTCCAGAGAACCAACAATATCAACTATAACAGAATCAGCCTTTTGATATTTCGCAAAATAGGATCTTATAGGATTAAAAATCTGCCCTAGGATTCCTGTCTTTGCAACTTATTTTATTATCTATGAGATTTCTTATAGCAACTTAATTTATTCTAACATAATTAATATTTAGTTGTCGAGTCCCCTTTTAAGCACGGCGAACGCATGAAATTTTTATTTTTTAAAGCAAGCTTATTTTCTTACTTCAAAAATAGTGCTATTCAATTTGCTGCTTAAGAATGCAAAACCATTTATAATTCCCAATTCTTTATATCTAATTCAAATTGAAGTTTATGTAAATTTTCTTTTGATATAACTCCTACTTTTTCAAAAACTATTTTACTGCCAACTTGTCTCACGACAATATCTGTTATAAAACCAATACCAGCATCCTTATCACAATAATCTTCATAAGCAAAAATACATGGGGAGCTTTTTAATTCATTAATTTCCTTCTTTCCAAGCTTGACAAATTTATCAACAAGATCTTTTTCCGTATATTCCACTATACACCTATCTATATCAAATATTGTTGAATTCGACTCCCAAGCATTTTCATCGCCTGAAATAAACAAATTGTATATTTCTTCACTCATTTATAATCTCTCCTTTGTTCTATAGATAGAAAGCAGTGGAATAATCATAAAACTGTATCCTGCTTCAACTAATGAAACACTCATCTATTCTATTTACTAAATAGCTTTTTTATAAAGCCTTTATTCTTCTCTTCGTTTAGTTCATTTTGAAGTTTATTTATACTGTCCTGGTCTCTTTGATGTTGCTCAGTCAATTCAGAATTCCTTTGAAAAATTTTATCCACTGTACATAATTTATTCTCATTTGTAATAAGCTCATTTTTTAGTTTTGCATATTTTTCATTCAAAATATGCAACGTAGTCTCATTGTTTCTAATTTGTTCTTCTTGAGCCTTAATAGCGTTTTCATTGTTTAATATATGTTCTTGAAGTTTTTGTTTTTCCTTTTCAAAATTCGCCAAGATTGTATACCTCTCTTCCATGTTTGATCCCGCCTCAGGAAAAACATTATTTACATATCGTCCAACAACTTTATAATTACTTTTTTCAACTCTTTTCCTTATTACCTGTTTATAATATTCATACTGTTTTTCATTGTAAATATCTTCTGGAACTCTTTGATTATCATATATTTTAATTTGAAATATTTGTATTCCATTTTCGGTTAAATCATTAATTTTAGATTTTTCAACTTTATGAGTTACATCAATCTCCAAAGCTAATTTTCCATTCCATTTATAATAATACAACAATGGTTCTGTTCTCTCTAACTCAAGCATTATATCAATATAATACAAATTATAAGATGTTCTATAAAAATACTCCATTTTAGCATTTTTGATAAAAACCATAACTTGTGTACCAAATGCATCTAAAAGTAATCTACCGGCTTCAGAATATACTATTTCATATAGTTTATGTGTCATTGTCATTTCACTACTGATACCGGCATGCGTAGAACCAGAATAATAGCTGAAATGTGCAGACTTACCGTCTGTACTTGATCGTTTGGGAAACACTTTCTCTGCATTCTCTAATTCAGGAGTATCCCAAAATTCTATTATTTCATCTTTATTATTGATTCTGGAATTTTTCATTGTTAATGCTTTATACACACTTACAGATTTAATTCCTAAATCAGATTTATAATATGCATAAAATTTCTTTACCACATTATCCCTCATTGTTTACAAAATGAATACTCAATTTGTTATTTTGCCATTTTAGCTAATATAGCACTTAAATATTTTCTCATTATGTAATTTTAAGCTATAAGCATATTCAACTTTCCCCATAATTCTCCTGACTCCTATAACGCATTAAATAGCCATGGAGCCACCTCAAATGTAACCAAATTTCTTATTCTTCGTTCAATATCATCTGTAAAAGGTGGAAGTATAATATTTCCTTTTATTATCTTTGTAGACCCATCATCATATTTTAAAGTACAATACCATTCAAAGCCATCACAGATATCAGTAGAATAGTCTTTTTCCCAATCTGTCGTTATCGGCTCAATAAAATTTAGAAAATTTCTTGTCCAATATTTATCCGTACAATAGCTATATCTATTAACTGCTTTTCTGCTTTCTTTATTATGAATGGAATGTATTACCTTCCCTGTTTCATTGATGTCAACTCTATGTTCCGCAATATCTGAAAGGCATAACAAACCTAATGATTTATGCAATATACTAATAGACTTAATTCTTTTAACATCAACGCCTGCTTTTTTTCTACAATAATCAGATAAAAATCTTTTGAAAGCAAAAGCTGTAATCAGCTTTTCAGTGCAGTCTTTAATTTCAAGTTTGTTGTTAGAAGAGATATGATATTTCTTTAATTTTGCGTCATTGATATAATTCTCAACGCATGTCGGATAAGCTTCTATATAATTGATGAAATTCTTCTTGTTCTTGCTTATTTTCAAAATATAGAACAACCTCATCAAATCTTCCCTTAGCGATTCTTGCTTCATCACTATCTTCATCATATATAAACTGTTGCAAAGCGTAATCTATACTATCTATTAAGATATATATTTATAAGCATATAAAGACTCCGAATATCTGGTTGGATCATGAATAAATCCCCATGTGGGTGCAGGAGTCTTATATCTACCACTATCTAAAATTACTACTTGGAATTCTTTTAAAACGGTTTCCCAACATAAAATATATAAATTGATATAATTAGTGCTTTCATTATACTGATTATACGAATAATATTCGCGCTTATAGTCCTTATACTCTTCTTGATCCCATTCTTCTTTTATTTTAAAGTCTGGGTTAAATATATTATAATAGATATCCCCAAGTTCTTGCCATTCTGATTTGTTCCTCATTCTTGAAATAATCTGCTCCAACGGCGGACTTAATAAGCCCAGCCTTTTCTTCCAGAGTAATTCAATTTGCTGCATAGAACTATTTTCAGAAATTGGAGTATTTCTATCGTTTTTTCTGGAGTAAATATATCCCACAACAATTGAATGATACTTTCTCGACTTAGATCGGAGGAAAAAGGGTACATTGTACGAGTTGTAAATGGTAAGTACATCTATTTCCTTTTTGCTAATTAGTACGGTTTCAACAGAAACTTCTGGTACAAAATCTCCCGAAAACATTGATTGAGAAAGGATATGTGTTCCGTAAGTGTTTTCATCAAAAGAAATATAGGCTTGATATATAAACAATCCTTGCTGGTTACGCCCTCTTTCAAAAGATAATATCGGTGTATATAGAAAATTAGGAATACAGTTAAGCCACCAAACAGTAGCTTCAAAATCAAGCGTTTGTTTTAAAAATGATTGTAATTTTAATGTATATTCCAATGTAACCAGCTCGGTTGTGCCATAGCGTTTTTCTATTTCTGCAATCAATCCTTTATTTTCGCCTACAAGCTCATAATGCAACTTGTTCTTATACTCCCCATTGTTATATGATGGAAATTTGGATTTCTTAGGAGTGCGCGGCTGCATATCGACAAAGTAATACTCCCAATCATCATCCAAGTACTTGTAATAATAGTAAAATCTTTCAGAAGATATATAAATCCTCTTTCTTGTTCAAAACGTTCATCTGAACTATGAAACGGTTGACAGGCAAAAAATAGTGCAGCAAGAGGCGACCTTGTGAAATCAATAAGGTTTGTCGGTATTCTGTGATGTTGAGCGAAGGCTAAAAAATTATTGCGTTCATCAGGTGCAAGCCTATGAAATATTTCTCGTCTGAACTCATTTTTCATTTTAATAAAAGGATATTCCATATTTCTAAGTGCAGACGAAATTATATCATGGTAACTCGTTGGCTCTCCACGAAATATATAGTTTTCAAATTCGTTGTTTGAAAACAAGTCTATATACTCTGCTAAACTCTTAACAACTATCTCTTTTGGAATCGGCAGACCTTTTAACTCTTTTTTTGAGTATCTCATTTTATGTCTCCATATCTTCCGAAGAAGGTTTTAACTTGAAAAGGCTTTGATTTACAGCATCCATCCAATGCTTTTTATCTCTTACCTGTCCTGATGCAGCGCTTGCATATGATACAAGTTCGCCAAAAACAATCCTCTTATAGGGCTCTATATTTAAAGTTCTTTTCATAAAGTCTAAACGCTTTATAAAAGACTCTGCTGTTTTTTTATTACTGGCAGTTGTAGCTTTATCAACTAGCATTTTGATTTCTTCAAATTCTTTGCCCGTAAGATTTCCTTCATTTCCCATGTTTTCTCACTTCCTAAAATTAGCATTTCAAGTTATTTAATCTATTTAACTAAAAATCTAGTCGTCGTTTTCGTTCTTAAGCAGCTTTTGTGATTGTTCTGGGAACTTTTTCATTAGCCATTCCAATGCTTTGAGCTGATCCGCGCCTGTAGCCCTCCTGATTTGTATCAGTAGTTTATCATAAGAAGGCCTATCTAATGTCAAATTAGAGGCTCCCTCATTGCAAACACTACAAATAGCGCGAAGATTACCAGGATCGTCAGTTCCGCCCATGCTTTTATCAATTATATGTCCAATATGTAACCGAGTTTTTCTTGTTGGGTCATATGGATGAGGTTCGCCAGCAACAGCGCCGCACATCTGGCAGGTAAAACCGTTACGGTCAAGTACATAAGCACGGGTTTCTTTACTGATCTCTCGTGCAAATGCTGGCTGTGGTTTTGGATTATCAAGAACATACTGACCAGGTTTAAGGTCAGAACGGTCATGATGAGTTAATATTTGATAGCCTTCTTCATTTCGAAGCTCGCGAATACGACGTGCCCATTCGCTTATTCCGGCAATTTCCCTCAATGTATCTGAATCCAACACCTCACCAATATGATCTAAAAAATACTGACGCAGTTTATCGCGCGCTCCGAGACTCTTCATATACGTTTTCCTCCAAATTTAATTCTTTGTCACCTTGTAATAGTGCTTTCTTTATAGCTGTACCTATTGCTTTAGCAACAGGTGGAGGGAACGCATTCCCAACTTGTCGGTATGCAGGCGTTTTCTTCCCCACAAAAACCCACTCAGGAGGGAATCCCTGAATTAAGGCTGCCATTTTTACTGTTAATTTAGGTGTGCCTGTAAATCCTTTTGAAGGAGGCATTTCATCAAGCCCATGCCCATTTATACCAAGCTTAGACCAGGCAAGTTTTGATCGAGTAGGACCTAAATCAGCGCCTCCATGTTTTTTACTCCCGCCAACAATAGTAGGTGCAATGTCATTTGCTCGATCAGCCCATTCCTTCGCACCTTCCCATCCATTACTCGCCATTTCATGATAGAGTGCCTGCCCTACAGTAGGGGGTGGAGCTACGACACCCAGAGGCCATGTAAAGCAATCCGCATATTTCTGTTTTAGCGCAACAAGTACGGTCCTCGGTCTTAGCTGGGGAACACTGTAGTGATTCGCCTGTACCAATTCCCAAAAGCATCTATAACCCATAGATTCCAATTGCTCTTTTATATGATTGCGATAATCACTGAACTTAGCATCAAATAGTCCGCGAACATTTTCCAACATCACTGCTTTTGGATTGCATTCACTTACAATTCTGAGTGCATCGGGAAACAAATCTCTATCATCTTCGTTGCCTAATTGCTTGCCCGCAACTGAAAACGGAGGGCAAGGAACCCCTCCTGCAACCAAATCTATATTTTGGTAATCGCTTGCTTTAAACTCTCGAACATCTCCTTCTAAAACATTCCATTTGGGGCGGTTTGTCCTTAAGGTTGCACAAGCTGCTTGTTCAATTTCCACTAAAACAACATGTTTAAATCCTGCCTGCTCTAATCCTAACGCCTGTCCGCCGGCTCCGGCACAAATTTCGATTGAGCGCATCAGACATTCTCCCCCCCCTTATCGATAATATTTTTAAGCAGTATACGTTCATCACGAGGCTTTTCAGAATTTACTGGTATTGCCCATGCATTACCTAATCGCCAAGCACCAGGTATTCGGCCTTCTGCACATAGGACTTGCACACGCCGGGGAGTAATTCCCCATTTCTCCGCAGCTTCTTTAGCTGTTATAAATTCCATAGTATCTGCTCCTAAAAATTACTTTTATACAAGAATAATTATATTCGCAACTACGAAGAAACGCAAGTACTTTTTTAATTCTGTAACGATTCCTACCTCGTGTTAATCATAATATGAAATCGTTTGCTTCATCACGATCCCAGATTTAAATTGGATTTCGATCAATTCATCATTGATTGCCTTTACGCTTTGTAAAAGCCTCCTGACTAAGTCATTGTCAAATTCCCTCACCTCACAGGCTGTTTTCTTCAGGCAGGTATCCATATCTTCAACCCTTTGCTGAAATTTCTCAGCCATTTTTTGTTCCCGCACCATCTCCAGCTTCTTTTGCTTCAAGTCCTTGATCTGTTCTGCGATCTTCTGGTACTGTTCGTCAAAATCTTCCGTGATGGAGCCCTTCTTTGCATTTTCTTCTATCAAGATCAGCATTTCGCCTTGCAAAATAAAATATCCATACAAACAAAAACAGGATAAAAGAATGTAATATGTAAAATTTACATTTCTTTCTCCTGTTTTCTGCTGTAGAATAGAAAAATGGAGAAGACTCCCTTGCAAAGTTTCTTCTCCAAATCCCTAAATTCATAATATTTGATTTGTTTTTATGATAATTGATTTTAACAGTAACTTCAATACCTACAATGAAAGAATTTTAAATAATTACTCAATATTTACCTACATATGTCCTAAATGTGGTGCAAAGCACTCATTCATAAGGCATGCTGTTTATGAGAGAAATGTTTGTTATCTTAATGATAATTTTGAAATATGTGAAATGAAGATTAATATCTTAAGACTTTTATGTAATTCCTGCAACAGCACCCATGCAATTTTACCTAATGATGTTGTTCCTTACTGTATCTATACTTTTTCGTGTATGTTTCATGTTTTGGTTCAACATTTTGTTGAACATTGTAGTGTTTTAAAGCTTTGCCGAAAGTTTAAAATTTCATTTCAACCTTCAATACTTTATCCATACAAAGTGGATATTTCTAATGACCAAGTTTCACAATAAATTATCTATACCAATTCGCATAGGAGCTCATTTTCGACCACCCACATAACTCTTGAATAGATTAGCTTTGTTTTAATTGCTAACATATTTTCAGAAATAATTTTAAGGGAGGTTGGCAAAATTATGTCAGATAAAGATTTACATGAATTGGCACTTTTTAGATTTTCGTTAATTGCTCCTGTGGTTAACGATACTTTTGATGCCTGTTCTCAAATGCAATTCTTCAGGGATATTGCAGCTAAAACTCATACTCTGCCCGACGGCAAACCCGTAAAGTTTTCTGCCGGTGCAATCAAAAAGTGGTTCTTGCTATATAAAAAGGGTGGTTTTGATGCTCTGATTCCTAAAACTAGAAATGATATAGGGAAACCTAGGGTACTTGATTCTATGTGTATCGAAAAAATTCATGCTTTAAAAGAAAAATATCCATACATAACTGGTAAACTTCTTTATCAAAAGCTCGTAGAAGAAGGATATATCAAAGTTACTAATACTTCATTAGCTACAGTTCTAAGATATATAAGAGAAAATAATCTTAAGAGAAATCAAATTGCACCCGTTGATAGACGTGCTTTTGAAATGGAGTTTGCCAATGACTGCTGGCAATCTGACACTACCCATGGATCTGTTATTAAAGTTAATGGTCTAAAAAGACAAACATATTTGATTGTATTTATTGATGATGCGTCAAGGCTTATTCTACATGGGGAATTTTTTTCAATGATAATGCCGTAAACATGCAGATTGTTTGAACATTCTGCTCTTGGTATGACTCCAAGAAATAGGTATCTTAGAGATATGAATAAAGTCAAATTAATACCTTCTGAATTGTTGGGAACTCACTTTTTGCATAGAGTTACTCGAAAGGTTAATAATGATTCTACTATTCAGCTAGATTCTAAATATTTTGAAGTGCCTCAAAAATTTATTGGTCAAAGGCTCAATATAAGATATTTACCCTGTAATACTGATAAAGCCTTCATTTTTAATCAGGATAATGTATTAATCGATACTATATATTCTTTGAAAAGAGTTGATAATTCTAAGGTTAGAAGAAATGTTATTGATTATTCTAAAATGAACGGCGGTGATATTAATGTATAAAACTTACTGGGGCATGGAGCTTAACCCATTTGATAAAGGCTTGGCAGCTTGTGATTGTTTTAAATCAGGCGACTTCGCGCAAGCTTCATCAAGGCTAGAACATTTGAAAAATATTAAGGGAATAGGCCTTTTTACTGGCCTTCCTGGTACAGGAAAAACGTATAGCTTAAGGTGTTTTGCAGATTCACTTAATTCCAATCTTTATAAAGTCGCGTATATTCCTTTATCTACTGTTACTGTATTGGAATTTTACAAATCACTTGCTTATGGATTAGGTATAGAGATTTTTCAGAAAAAAGTAGATTTGTTTAAAAACATTCAGGAGCGTATTATCTCTTTATCCAAAGACAAAAAAATCATACCAGTTATTATCATAGACGAAGCACAATATCTGAAAACTGATATCTTGAACGACCTTAAAATACTATTTAATTTTGAGATGGATTCGAAAAATTATGCAATATTTATCTTATCAGGACAGCCTGTACTAAATGATATTTTATCAAAACAAATACATGAAGCTTTAAAACAAAGAATTGTAATTAAATGGAATTTCAGGAATGACAATATTTTAAAGAGAAATCAAAAGAACGGTATAAAATTGAAGCAAAGAATAGTGAACTAAAACATAGACATGGATATGATGTTGCATCATCTTCAGGTCTTGTTGGTATGGAAATGCAAGGCGCATTATCAATATTTACGGTAAATTTAAAAAGAATAATCAAGTTAATGGATAAATAATCCTAGCTTATCCTCTCTTAGAAACAGAAAAAATAACGAATAAAATTTAAAAGAATTTTTATTCGTTATTTTTATTTATCTGAATTTTGATTATTTTAAAAAAACGGTAGTTTTTCAGTGGCCTCCTTAAACCCTATGCTTTACCCACAATGAATCC